>OMVC01000151.1 GCA_900314375.1 uncultured bacterium | reverse complement strand
CTAAAATATGAGTATGATAAAAACAAATTTTGATTTTTTAAAAACGGTAGATAAAGATTTATTTGAAATAATAACTGATGCCGAAAAACTTTATAGAGGAGAGTTCTTTGAACAATGTATGGGGCAGACAAGGCGTTTTGGCGAACATATCTGCCGCAAGGTTTTGGGTTCAAAAAGGACAACGGAAGTAACTTTTGATGAGATGCTGGCAACGTTAAAAGATAAGGGTACAGGCGCAATTGTTGAGAAAGAATTTATAGACGATTTATATTTCCTGAAAAAGCAAGGAAATTTTTCTGTTCATTCGGGTGCTGTAAAAAAAGACGGCATGACTGCTTTGGAATGTTTGCAGCGTTCGTTTGAAACTGCATTAAGTTATGTTGTATATAATAAAAAGGGAAATCCTGATTTGTTAAAATTAAGATATGATGCTGAACTTTTGGTGACAGGAAAGCCTTCAAAAAAGACATTATCAGAAAAATATATAGAAGAACGGGAAAAAGCGGAAGCTTCATCAACAAATTCAAAAACTAAAAAGACAAAAACGGTTACGAAACCTAAAAAGGCGAAAACTCAAGTATCGTCTATGAAATCTGTTCCGCGCAAATCAAAAATATCCAAATTTTGGATCGTTGTCGGGGTATCGTTTATAATTTCATTATTTATGATGATTTTTATTTTATTGTAAGTCTTTATGCGTAAAATGCTTTATGCCTTTTGCGTAATCATCAACAATTTGTCCGTGTCCAGTAAGTTTGTATTTATATATGGTTAATCCTTCCAAACCGACAGGTCCTCTTGCGTGGGTTTTATTTGTAGAAATGCCGACTTCTGCGCCAAATCCGTAGCGAAAGCCGTCAGCAAAGCGTGTTGATGCATTCCAATATACCCCTGCAGAATCAACTTCATTCATAAATTTTTCTGCATTTTCAGTATCTTTTGTGATAATACAATCCGTATGCCCCGATCCGTATTTGTTTATGTGTTTTATTGCTTCTTCAATCGATTTAACCGTTTTTACGGATAATATTTTATCTCCGTATTCAATATCCCAAGACTCAGGATTTGTGATAAGTTTTATCCCCGATAGTTCTAATGACGCGAGCAATTCGTCTTTATTTTGAAAATTTTCATGTATAAGTAGAGTTTCAACAGCATTGCATGCACTTGGGTATTGTGTTTTTGCATCGATAACGATTTTTGATGCCATATCAATATCAGAGGATTCATCAACAAAAATATGGCAAATTCCGCTTGCGTGCCCTAAAACGGGAATATTTGTATTTTCTTTTATGTATTTAACAAGTTTATTCCCTCCGCGCGGGATTATTAAATTTATGTACTCATCGCATTTTAACATTTGAGAAATGTCATCATGCGAAAATACTTGTTGTATTACGTTTTTAGGGAAATCTTCAATTTTATCAAGCGCAGAATTTATTATTTCCATAATTTTTTTATTGGTATTTACGGATTCTTTTCCACCCTTTAGAATAACTGCATTTGATGATTTTATTGCAAGTGCTGAAATTTGCGAGATAACATCGGGTCTTGCTTCAAAAATTATCCCCAAAACACCGATGGGGCAGGAAACTTTTTGTAAAATTAACCCTTCGTCCAATTCTCTGTTTAGCAAAACTTTTCCAATCGGGTCTTCAAGGTTAGCGATATCGCGAACCCCTTGAATCATATCGCGCATTTTATTTTCATCAAGCTTTAAACGATTGTATGTAGAATTTGAAATTTTACCTTCTTCAACAAGTGTTTTTGCATTTTCGAGGTCTTGTTTATTAGCGTCAAAAATTTCTTGTTTATGTTCTTCAAAAGATTTTGCTATACAATTTAGCGCATCATTTTTGATTTTGACATTAAGAGCCGATATTTTTAAACCTGCTTCTTTTGCGTTTTTTGCAATCTCAATAAAATCCATAGGGTTAAGCCTTCCTATAAAATTGTTATGTTATCTCTTGTAATAATGGCATCATAATTTTTAAAACCAAGAATTTGAAATATATTATCAGAATGTTGTCCAACAACTTTCTTGCACGATTCGGAATCATAGTTTACTATCCCGCGTGCAAACTCCTGATTGCTTTCATCAAGAATTGAGACCACATCTCCTTTGTGAAATGTGTTTTCAACCGACAAAATACCGATAGGTAAAAGACTTTTTTCTTCATGCAGCAGCGCGTTTTTTGCCCCGTCATTAACTGTAATTCTGCCTGTAATATTTGTAGCATAACCAATCCAGCGTTTTTTTTCGGATAGGTTTTTATCGGACGGTAAAAACATTGTACCCAAATCTTCTCCCGCAAAAATTCTTTTAATAATATACGGTAACTTTCCGTTAGCAATAAGCATTTTTGCACCATATCCGGTAACCATTTGCGCAGCTTGAAGTTTTGTTTCCATTCCGCCTCTGCCGCCTTCCGATGCTCCTGAAGCGAGTGCTAAAATATTTTCATCAACCTCTTGTACTTCTTTTATCAATTGGGCTTGAGGGTTCGTTTTCGGGTTTGCACTGTACAAACCGTCAATATCCGATAATATTATTAATAAATCAGCATCCAATTCACTCGCTACAAGCGCAGATAACTTGTCATTATCAGAAAAACATACTTGCATATTTTCGTAAATATATCTTGGTGTAATTTCCAATATAGAAACAGTATCATTTTGGTTGATAATCGGAATAACCCCCAGTTCAAGAAGTTTGTTAAATGTAGTTCTCAAACTCAAATATCTTTCTCTGATTGAAAAATCGTCTTCTGTTAATAGTATTTGGGCTGCCGTTAATCCGTAAGTGTCAAATCCGTTTTCATATACAGACATCAATTTACATTGCCCGATTGCCGCGCATGCTTGTTTAAGAGCAGTGCCTTTAGTGTCGTCCAACCCCAAACGTTTTTTACCCATACTAACTGCGCCTGATGTTATTACAATGACCTCTTTCCCTGATTTGACAAGGTTAGCTATATCTTCAATAAACGAGTATATCCTCGGTAACGAAATATTGCCCTCATCAGAACGCAGTACGTTCGTTCCGATTTTTATAACAATTCTTTTCGCTTTTATAAAATCTATTCTGTCCATAACCTTTATTTTATCACAAATTGGCGAAAAAGTTTAATTAATTTCGCCGTAGATATTCCCGTTTTCGAATTTGGTCAAAGTTACGTTTTGTAATGAGTTGTAAATATCCTCACTATCAGAGATTATTTGGACAGGTAAATAATTTCTTGTACGCCCCTTTAAATTGTTTGTGTGTTTATCTCTGTGTTTTTCAATTAGAACTTCCTGTATTGTTCCTATATTTTTCTTAATAAATTCTGTATATTTTTGTTTTGAAAGAGTTTTAATTATGTCTGCGCGTTGTTGCTTTATGTTATCAGGAACTTGATTTGGCATATCAGCACCCACTGTTCCTTTTCTGATAGAATACGGGAATGTATGAATTTGTGTTAATCCTGAATTTTCAAGGTTTTTGCGCGTAATCTCAAAATCTTCATCCGTTTCGCCCGCAAATCCTGTTATAATGTCACTGCCTAAAAAAGGCAAATGGAATATTGAATTTATTTTTTTTATTTGTTCCAAATAAAAATCGGTTTTGTAAAATCTGTTCATTGATTTTAAAGTCTTATCATTAGCAGATTGCAGGGAAAGATGAAAATGCGGACAAAATTTTTGCGATTTTGATAAAATTTCTAACAATTCATCATTGATTTCTGTCGGATTTAGTGAGCCGAGTCTGTATCGCGGAATATTAGTTTCGTTTTCTATTGCATTTATAAGGTCAATCATGGTTAAGCCTATGTCTTTCCCCCATTGACCGATATGAATTCCTGTAAGGACAACTTCTTTAAAGCCCGTTTGAGCAAAATGATTTATTTGATTTACAATAAAATCCAAATCTGCGCTTCTGCTTTTTCCTCTTGCTTTCCAAATAATACAATATGAGCATCTGTTATCGCAGCCGTCTTGAATTTTTAAGCTTGCTCTTGTTTTTGCTGTGTCATGCAGTATTGCAGGAGTAAATTTTTCCTGATGCATAATGTCTTGTGTATGAACTTTCGTATCAGAATTTATATAATCATAAAGTCTTAATTTTTCGTCATTACCGATTACATAATCAATAAAGTCTTCTTTTATAAGGTTATCTTTTTCTATCTGTGCAATACAGCCCGTCAATACGGTAATTATTTTGGGGCTTTTATGTTTTGCAGACCTTAAATTGTATAACGCTTCATGGTCACTCTTGTGTGTAACAGAACAAGAATTTAATATGTAGTAATCTGCGTCATTAAGATTATTTACTTCAACCATTCCGTTTTTTATTAAGTTTTCTTTAATTATTGCACCTTCAAATTGGTTTGCTTTGCACCCCATAGTGTGCAGGTAAAATCTTTTCATAAATAAATAATAAAAGAAACTTTGGGCAATGTAAATATTTATAAAGATATTTAGTAAACAATAGCAAAAAATTTTACTTTTTGTTTTTACATGTGTATAATAGATGTGTGAAAGCAGGTGTGTATGCAAGTTAATTCAGTTTCTTTAAACGGCAGGGTTTCCAAGACCTCATTTGGTGATAATACCCTTCAAGAACGTTTTGCAGCATTGAATGAGAATGAATTAAAACAGTTGGCTTATACAAAGTCATCAAATGAAGTAAATGATAAAAAGCATAGGAGATTAGACCGAGCAATTATAGCTTCTGTTCCTTTGGCTGCAGGTGTTGCTTCAGCTGTAGCAGCGAAGAGTATGTCAAGAATCGGACGTTTAGCTGCATTTGGAATTGGTGCAGCAAGTTGGCTTTTCCCGTTTGCTGTTGTTGATACTGTGTTTGGCGCAGAAAAAATAGCTAAAAAGAATAAATCATTCAAAGATTTTGCAAATGAACATCCGATGGCAGTTGCCTTGGGTACTTTTGCTGCCAGTGCCGGTGTTTATTTAGGTTTAAGACATGGTGCTATAAAAGGGTTAGATAAATATGGCGATAAACTTCTTGAAAAAGCATCACCATATTTAAATAAGTTAGCTAAATCTTTGAATAGCAGCAAATTGTTGGATAAAACTTCTTCAGTGTTGCAAAAAGTTCCGTCATCAATAAAAGAATTTACAAAGACCGCTTTAAATTGGTCGCCTTGGCTATTGTTAATGACGAGTATTGCTCATACATTCAGTCATGATGACGTTAAAGCAAAAACTTTTGCGAAGAATTTTGAAGAATTAAAAACCGCTCAAGATTTAATTCGTCAGGATTTAACCGCTCAAAAAACTGCAGAGTTAGTTGAAGAAACAGACGAACTCGCAAAAAATGTATAAAAGGTTTTAGCTTTACAGAAATATAATATTGTTAAAAAGCGTTTCAAGTTTGAATTGAAACGCTTTTAATTTTATAATTATATTTATGAAGGTTGTGATATTAGGGAATGGGATAATGCTTGCAAATCTGATTCTTGGAGCAAGAGCTGCCGGAGCAGATATAGTGGGTGTTTTTCGATATGATTATACAAAAGAGCATGATGGCTTAAAAATGCTTATAAAAGATTTTTTCAAGCCGGCACCTGAAGTTACCGTGATAAATGAATTAAAATTGCGTCAAATACGTATGTCGTCAGCAAACAGTGAAATGTTTCAAAAACTTTTGATTTCACTAAATCCAGATTTAATGATAGTCGGCACCTGGGGAGAGAAAATTTGTTCAAAAACATATAATATTCCTAAAATTGCTACAGTAAATGTACATCCTTCTTTGTTGCCAAAATATAGAGGACCAAATCCTTATATGCAAACTATATTACATGGTGAAACTTATTCCGGAGTCACAATTCATTTGATGAACGATGATTTTGATTCCGGAGCAATATTGAAGCAAGAGAAAATAAGAATTTTTGATACGGACACATCAAAAGAGCTAAAAGAGCGTACCGCTCGTGCAGCAAGGGATCTTGTTACGGAATTGATTACAGATCTGAATAAAAAAATACTGATGCCAATAAATCAGGATGAACGTTATGCATCTTATTTCCCGAATATTACAGGTGATGAAAAAATGCTTGACTTTTCGATACAGACATCATTGGAAATATCGAGAACTATTCGTGCATTACACCCTTTTTTACCTTGTTATATAACTTATGAAGATAAATTTTTCATAGTAGATCCTTATAGCTTCAAAATTTTGGGTAAAACAACCAAAAAACCAAATTCAATAATAGAAAAAGATTCTGAAGCGTTGTCATTAACGATTGTTTGTGCGGATGGTGTGTCTGTAAGATTTTCAAATTTGAAGCTTTATAAGTCTAAAAAAACGAAGCAATATATTAAGAAAAAAGTAAAATTATCCTAAAGTAAAAAAATATTAATCCTCTCATCTGATTTATTGTTTTTTTATTTTGACTATATACAATTGTATAGAGAGGGGTACGGATGATAAAATTAGATTTCCGCAAAGCCGATAGCTCCGTTATAGGTGAACAAAACGGGCTAAATATTAAACAAGAATTTGAAAACTATAAAGAGCGCATAGCCGAAATAATTGCGGATTTGAACAAAAGAAAAGACAAACCCGAGCAAGGTTTGCAATGGATGAATTTAGGGTATAGCGAGGAAACCGCGTGGTATGTAAAAGAGTATGCCGCATTGGTTCAAAACCGCTTTGATAATATTTTGGTTCTTGGTATAGGCGGTTCAGCCTTAGGCGGGTTGGCAGTTACTCATGCATTGTTAAGACCATATTGGAATTTGTTATCAAAAGAGGAACGTAACGGTTATCCGAGGATTTTCTTTTTGGATAATATAGAGCCTGATTCTATGGCTTCTCTTTTAGAAATATTGGATTTAAAAAAGACTTTAGTTAATGTAATTACAAAATCCGGCGACACAGCAGAAACAATGGCTCAATATATGATAGTCAAAGACATGCTTGAAAAAGAATTGGGGGATGACTATCGTAAAAATATTGTTGCTACAACTGATAAACGAACAGGAATTTTGCGTCAAATCTCAGAACAGGAAGGCTATAAAACTTTTGTAGTTCCCGATGATGTAGGCGGAAGATTTTCTGTGTTTTCTGCTGTCGGATTGTTACCGTTTGCGTTAGTCGGAATTGATATAG
>OMVC01000143.1 GCA_900314375.1 uncultured bacterium | reverse complement strand
TTAACAAGTATTGTTTCGTCTTTTTCTATTCTGTTTTCAAGGTTCAAATTCTGTAAACTTCCTAACGCATCAAAATATTAATCTATACTTTCAGCTATTAGGGTAAATTCTTAACCGAGAAGACTCGGTTCTTTTATACTACTTCGTCAATTTTATTTGTCAAGTAGTTATTTTAATAAATTTTAAAAAATTTGCTATCTATATTTTAAAATTCATCTGTGCCAGTGCACATTTTTTATTCTATAACAGAAAATTTTTAAAATCAAGTATTTTTTCAAAATATTTTTAAAAGAAAATGAATTTACCCCAAACATAATTATAACGGGCAATAGTACACAAACCAATTTTAGTTTATAATATTATTTTTTCATTATTTTATCAATAAATTCATAAAAAAGCATGCTTCTTTTTAGAGCATGCCATAAGTTCAAAAGTATGAAGTTTTTTAATTGTTATGCTTCGTATCGTTTAAATGATTTTTCAATAGCTTTAGTTATTATAGACTTTGTTGTATCGTATTCTGTTGTTAGCGAAGATATTTCAGTATCCAAATTCTTCATTTTCATATCTATTGTATTTTCTTTATTCTCTATCTTTGATTTTTCGGAATTATACTTGGCTTCTGCTCTGGCTATTGCCTCTGTGTCTGCAATTTCTGCAATATATACATCCGTTGAATAATTGCCCATATAGTAATAACCGTCATTATTTATTGATGAAATAAATACAGAACCATTTTTCATTAATTCTTGTAAATACGCTTTATTTGTACCAATTTCGTCATTTCTTGTCCAACCGCTTACGCAAATTTGATTAAATAATGCATCATAAAATCCGGCAAGCAAGTTCTCCGAACCAGATGATACTGTTGAATTACCATTTATTGTAAATATATCACCGTCTTTTGGTTTATAAAGATTTGCATTATCTAATTTACCAATATTATAATTATAGGTAGATATATCAATACCTTGAATATACTCAACATAAGATGTTAAGAATACTTTTGCCAAATTATTCAAGTTTACGGCTATCGTAGATTGGCTTCCTTTGGTGCCATGATAACAAGCTGAATATGTACAACCAATATATTCATCCGCTTTGTCTGTAACTGCTTGAACTTCATTACAATCATAACAGTTTTTAACAAGAGTACCGATATAATTCATCAATTCTCTGCCCGCTCTATTGTGTTTTGTATAGTTTGAAGCATCATGTCTTGTTTTATCAACAACACCATCGATTATATATTTTTCTCCCAATTGTTGAATATCTTCATTAGGATAAATCAAATCATATACGTTGTTATATGCATATTGCAAAGCTAAATCATTTTGAGTAACACCGCCTAATATAGAACTGAATTGGTCTGTCATCCAATTTAAGAAGGATTTATCATACTCGCCACCAATAATTACCTTTTGCAAGAATGCGGCATCACCACCCGGATGACATTGTCCGCCGCCTGCCTGAATTACATAAGTATATTGTTCTTCATCTTTCAATAAATCCGCCAAGCTCAATGAATAACTATTACCGTTTGTCATGTTAACCATATTTTGGTTTTTTGTACCTTTGTATATGAACGTAGAATCAGTGCTGGAATAATTTCCGTTTGCACGTTCATCTCCAGATTCCCTATTATGATTCAAAAATTGAACAGCATCACCCCATACGTCGGATGTAACTCTGCCTCCAAATTGTTCCAAACCATAATCTTCTGTTGAATATGTTGAAGCCTCGATTTTATCTAACAATTCCGCATAAGTAATATTTTGAGTTGAACTTGTTGCAGAATAAGATGCGCCTAAACTTATTCCGTTATTATATGTTGTTTTTAATATAATATCTTTTGTAGTTTCACTTATAATATCAAGAGGTTTTCCGTTTTTATCAACCACTTTGTTGCCGTTATCGCCTTCTCCTGCCAAAGCTCGAATGAACGCATCTCTTACTTCTGAAGATGAAGTCCCGTTCAAGCCTTCTGCAGGAATACCTGCATATATTGCTGCAGCAGCATATCTATCATCCAGTACAACCCTGTTTTGAGAATCTGTTATTAATTTCGGATAATAATCGTTGTAAATAGAAGGTTTCATCAACAAATCATAAGTCAAATCCATTTGACTTGTTCCGGTTCCGTAATAATCATAAACAAGTTTGGTTTGATTCAAAGCTTGTTGATATTCGGTAGAAACATTTTCCATGTCACGCGAAAGTGCAATTTTCTGATGAGAAAGCTGCATAGATTGGAATTCACAATCCGCTTTTCGGGCTGTGATGGTTAGTAATCTAGCTTGTGATGCCGATAGTCCCATTGTTTTCCTTTCTAAAAGTTTACGTCAACATGTCCTTTCATGATGTATTACGGCATTTTCACAGTAAAACTTTAGATTTTTTATACTTTTCGTAACAATTGTTAACATGATTTTATGCTTTTGTTATTTATTTTTAACCCTTTGTTACAAACACGCCGAAAATTAAAAAATTTAATATAATAATTAGGGTTTAATGTAAAAATTAGCCGATGCAAAGGAGAAAAATATGAAATGCCCTTATTGTAAAAAAGAAATAGAAGTTAATATGACATTTTGTCCGCACTGCATGAGCGTATTGAAAGATGCGGATGTAGAAGAATTTTTAAAAGTTGATGAAATTGAATCCGAAAAAGATCCAAAAGATGTTTCCATAAAAGATTTTATTACTGAAGAAGAAATCACCGAAGAACCGACAGAAGAAATTATCGAAAAAAATGAAACAATTGAAGAATATACTCAAGAATCGCAAACCGAAGATATTTCGGATGTAGAAATAGTTCCGCCTGAAGAAGAAACTCAAGATTACAAAGAAGAAGATGAAAAAGAACAGCAATATTTTCAATATAATGAAAATATTGCTCCTTCGCACCAACAGGAAGAAGAACCTCAAAGCCCGATATGGGCAGCACTATGGGCAATTCTTACAGTGCTTATATTGGGAGTTGGAGTTTTTGGATATTTTGCATACCAAAAATATTCCGCACCAATTGAATTTTTTGGTTTGTTAAAACCACACGCAGGAATAGATGCAGCGGATTCCGGCATTGACACAAGAGCGGCTGCCACAAAAATCAATGAAGGAGAATTTTCTCTTAACCAATATCTTAAAGAAGCACATTCCCAAAAGAATAAAAATAAACTATTCGGAATATTCTTTAATAATATAATCTATTATACAGAGGTCATGACATACAAACATAACGAACAAATGTTCAATAATTGCGCACCTTTAGTAATTGATGATCGACCGGGAATTCAGACTTATGATTGTGACGGATTGGAATTAACATTTAATGTTAAAGTAGAATATGATACGGACTACCAAGGTAATCCTTACCACTATTCTTTGCAAAATGATATGAAAATAACTTCACCTGAAACAAAAGCTGTTTATCCGGCAGGAAACGGAGAAGGCGGATATACATTCTTGCCTGATTATTCTTATTTGGATGCTATGTACTCAAAATACCTTACACCCGATTGGCAAGATTATCTTAAACTTAAAGCAGGAGAACAAGATGATCTCAATAACCAAGCTATGTTCGCTGACGGATATTTGAACGTCGATTTGAAAAAAGTTGCGGATTGGATTATATTACTGAACGAATTTAACAAAAAATACCCGAAATTTGAATACGCTCAAAACGTAAAAAAAGATATCAACGATTACACAAATATACTGCTTTGGACAGAATACAGAACTTTTGATCCCGCAACAAATAAGATGATGGCAAAAGCAAAACTTGCTTATGAATACTTTCTGAACAAAGGAGATGAAAAAAGCGAAGAATACAAAGTTGTAAAAGAATGTTATGAAGCTCTAAAAGCACAAGATTACAGCTATAATCCGAATTTTAGAGATATTATAGAAAAATGGAATAAAAAGTTACAAAAAAACTAAATATAATAAAGATAAGTCAGGTACAATTCTAAATGAAAAAAATAATATTTTTTATTCTATTAATTTTTATTGCTGAAGGTACTATTACAGATACTCCGGCAAATCAGCCTATTCCCGTAGTGAAAAGGGTGTCAAAAAATACTCACTCAAAGACTCCAATAAATAATATATATTTTATTACCGCGATATTATTTTTTACATCAATAAATTATTTGATTTGGTTTAAATACGGAAAAGATGACATCGTTATACCTGTTGTTAATTTTTATCCGCCTAAAAATATAAATCCGGTAGAAGCAGAATTTGCATATAAAGGTTTAGCAACAAAAAAAGGAATTGCCGCATATATAATATATTTAGCCTCTAAAGGATTTTTAGAAATTAAAGAAGGTGAAAAGGGAGAATATACAATAAAAAAAATAAAAGATTACAATATCGGCACAAATCCTTCAGATATTAAAATGATTAAAGCTTTATTCCCTTTTGACTTTGATGTTGTTACAAAATTCGATTTACAAACATCATATATTTTTCACGACACATCGGAAAGTATCATAAATAAACTAAATAAGCATAAAGAAATTATATTCTTTAAAGAGACTGTAAATAACAGTTGGCTAATATTTATGATTTTTTGTTTATTAGTATTAATAGCACTGGCACTATTTTATATTCATAGTTACAACTACCAATTGAGTATACTTTTCTTTTGTTTGACATGTATTATTATTTCATCTGTATGTACATACCAACTTCCAAAACGCAATAATACCGGAAACCGAATTTTAGGCAAACTTTTAGGTCTTAAAAAATTTATAGAAGTTGCAAAAAAACAAGAAATTCAAAAACTTGTAGAAGAAAATCCTAATTATTTTTATGATATACTGCCGTATGCGTATATATTAGACGTAACAAACACTTGGATAAAGAAATTTGAAAATATCTCAATCATAGATCCTAAATGGGAAACAAATAACAATTTTTACAGTTATAGCAATATACAAAGCATAGACAACATATTAAATATACTAAATTCCAATGTTACACCACTTTAAAATAACATTTCGTTAAACAAAATTCCTTTTATGACGAATTCTGTGCTCTTTAGGTAAATTAAGGTTAACCTCGCTTCCCCTGATATACGCTTGCTCTTTTTTCAAATATTCCACATAACTTTCAATAATATCCAAATCATAAGACTTTAAACCATCCGCTCTTTTTTGATATTTTGGAATATCATAATATAATCCTGAAAATTGCAACCCCTCTATACCCAATTCGCTATATCTGTATAATCCTGTATAATGATGTGTTGTATCATAACAATCAGTTGTATTAAATTCAAACCTTATAAAATTTTCAGGCTCTATATCGGAAAAAGCTAAACCATTTTTTGATAAAATCAATTCATGCCTGACTTCCCGATAATCTTCGCAAGATATTGCTTCATAAATGATTTTTGTTTTTAAATCATACACAAAATTAGCGACAGTAGCAAAATAAGCACAACGATTTCTTTTTCGTGCCAATTGTAATTTTTGTTCAGCTGTTTCAACAGGTTCACTATATGAAATCAATTTAAACTCGACAGTCATATATTCAATTTACCATATAAATATTTAAATTTAAAATCAATAAAAGAATATTATAGTTATTAAATAAATTATTCTCTCACTCTCTTAATTAAAACAAAAATATTTATAAATGTCATAATAGGCACAATAGTCTTATTTTACATATAATTAAATTTATTTTGATAATATATCACTAACTTGAAGATACACAGGAGTATCTAATTTAAAGGTGATTTTATTTCCTGCCTTTAATTTATAATTTAATCCTTTTGCGGTAGAACTAATTAAAAGTCCAAACCCTCTACAGGTCCTTGGAACAACAACCAAACCGACAACAGTTACAGATTCTATCGCAACAGCTGCAACACTTAATACAGAAAAAGTAATGATTCCTACACCGGCAGGTATTGCTCTTAATGTGTTTAAAATTTGAGAAGACTTTAAATCACTTCCGCTTTTAGGCTCCATCCTCACGGTATAAACTTTTTCATTTGGGAATATTATTTTATCAATTATAATGTAAGCTCTTGCCCTTTTAAATAACGGTTCACTTTTTTTGATTTTTTTAAATTTACCTGCAAATCGTGTATGTTCAGGCAAATACATTCCGTTAGAAGCTTGAACTTTTGAAACCAATCTAAAATATATTTCATCATTTACATTTGTTTCATTTATATCCAGATCAGACTCTAACTCAAGTACATACTTACTTTTTGGATTTAAAAAGACTGTTTCTTCTTCAATAGCGGTTGAAAAAACAGGTGAATCTTGTTCTATATAATCATTTCCCTCTGCTAATACAGGTTCCGACATAAAGAAATTTATCAACAAAATTAATATGCATGATATAATTTTTTTCATTTTCCTCTTCTTTTTCTATTCATAACTACAATTTGTTCCAGTATATTATAAAAACACGAAAAGTAAAGTTTATAGTGCTAAAATAAAAAAGATTTATATTATTTGTAATACAGTTCTTAAAGGAATCTGTGAGATAAGTAATTTGAGAAAATATTATAACCAAATTTGACACATAGATATTTTTTAATACAACCATAAAATAAAGGAAGCGCATTATAAGTTTTTTAGATTTTATATTTGGCAAAAACGATAACAAAAAAAATAAGACAAGAACTCGGTAATTTGGATAAATTTGGAGATGAACTTGAAAATCATAAACATAAAGGGGTTCTAAAAGAAAATTTTTTGCTGTTTTGCCTGTTTGATAAAATCGTCCATTCGGATTTTTGAGTAGCGGGTAGAATAGACTTCAGTCTACCGTTATATTTTGGTTGCCTAAAGTCAACCCTACTTTTGAGTGTAAATTTACGAACATTTTTGTTACCGAAACCGAACATTTTGACTCAATCAACTCCCGACCGGCAAAATCCTTACATAGTGCAAATTTTAGTATAAAATAAAGGCTTTTAGAAATCTCTAAAAGCCTTTATTTAAAATGGTTGCGGGAGCTGGATTTGAACCAACGACCTTCGGGTTATGAGCCCGACGAGCTACCAGACTGCTCCATCCCGCGTTATTCAATTATTGCCGAAACCTCATCGACACAAATATTATGTAACGCTAAATTTTAAAAATCAAGTAGGGCAAAACATTATTGACAACAAGCGCTCATAGCAAGCTTTTTGAACAAATAAAAAATCCTCCGATTATAAATTCGAAGGATTTTTCAATAATTTAAAACTGCTATTTTATTATAGGCGGATTGAATACTCTTGCTGCAAGTTCCTTATCCAATGCCAACAATCCCTGTTTATCATCTCCGATAAGTTCAAGTTTTGCCAAAACATCTCCGACGCTTGCTTCTTCTTCAACCTGTTCTTTTACATACCAATTTAAAAACAGCATTGCAGCTCTGTCTTTTAATTCTTCCGCTACATCATAAACTGCATTAATTCTTGATGTTACATATTGCTCATGTTCTAACACATGTTTAAAAATTTCTAACGGGGTTGAACCCTTTATTTCAGGTTTATCAATAGCGAAAAGCTCAACATTTCCTCCGCGTTCCAATACATAATTATACATACCTTCCGCATGCGCTCTTTCCTCTTGAACCTGTATATCAAACCAATTTACAAACCCGGGTAAATTCATTAACGCAAAACGAGTTTTCATATCTAAATAAAGATATTCCGAAAAATATTCTTTGTTAATCTGTTCGTTAAACGCATGTTCCATTTTCTTTTCAATAGCCATAATTAAAATCTCCTTTACATTGATTGAACTATTTCTTTTGCTAATATTTTTAATTCTTCTGCCTGTTCTGTTTTTAATGATGATTTAACGCAAACTTTATTGCCGATAATTTCGGTATTTTTCCATTTGGAAATTACTTCAGACATTTTGTTTCCGCAAACAGGCGCCCATGAGCCGTTTTCTACTATTGCTACCTTGCGATTTTGCAAGTTATGCGCAGAAATATCATTTAATAAAATTTCCATATTTACAAAAATTTCCATATTGTATGTTGTTGAAGCAAACACAATATGAGAATACTTGAAAGCATCCGCAACAACGTATGACGGATGAACAACCGAAACATCATACATTTTTATATCCTTAACGCCTAAATTTGCCAATTCGGACGCTAAAAACTCGGCACAATTTTGTGTATTCCCATAAACTGAAGAATAAGGAATCAATACAGATGAGATTTCAGGTTCATAAGATGCCCATTTTTTATATTTGTCAATAATTAAATTCAAATCCTTACGCCATACATATCCGTGCAAAGGACAAATTATTGCAACATCAAGATTTGAGGCTTTTGTTAATAATGCATTAACCTGCACACCGTATTTACCGACAATATTTGTATAATATCTTCTTGCTTCATCCATATATCTGTGGTCATAATCAACTTCATCCGCAAAAATATTCCCGTCAACAGCGCCAAATGAACCAAACGCATCCGCACTAAATAATATTTTATCGGTAGAATCATAAGTAACCATAACCTCCGGCCAATGAACCATCGGCGCCATGACAAAATGTAATTCATGATTACCTGTATTTAAAGTATCACCTTCTTTAACAATCACATATTGATTTTCAGATAAATTTATATCAAAAAATTGTCCTATCATTTGCTGTGTTTTTGAGTTACAAACTATTTTTACCTGCGGATATTTGTTGATAATAGTTTCGATTTCAGCACAGTGATCAGGCTCCATGTGATTTATTACAAGATAATCCAAACATTTGCCATTTAATACATGCTCAATATTTTCAAAAAATTGATGATTTACCGATTTATCAACGGTATCTAAAAGAACAGTCTTATCATCCATTAATAAATATGAATTATATGAAACACCGTTTGGAACCGGATAAACACTTTCGAACAAAGCAAGCCTTCTGTCATTTGCTCCTACCCAAGATAAATCTTTCGTAATTTTTTTAACGTTATACATCCTTCTCTCCTTGAACTACACTATATATGCTAACACAACCATATTC
The DNA here is from genome assembly GCA_900314375.1 of uncultured bacterium. Lineage (GTDB taxonomy): Bacteria > Cyanobacteriota > Vampirovibrionia > Gastranaerophilales > Gastranaerophilaceae > Zag111. Next base: position 6,789 of record OMVC01000143.1, on the reverse strand, counting down.
TTATAACTATGATTTTGTAAAATTTTCGTAATATTAAATACGAAACAGGCAAATTTTAATTTTACGAGAGTTATTTTATACACAAATAATATAAAAAAGGAAATGTTATGAATATTACCTCACAAAATTATGTTAACAACAATCAATACAACTCTTTCAAGAACAATTCAAATCCGTCATTTGGAGCAGTTCGTTTTAGTGAAGCTGCACAGAAAAAATTACACAGGTATTAGAAAATACCGATACCTTTACCAGAAGTATAATAATAAGCAACATACAAAAAATAGTTAAAGACGGACAAAACACTAAAGATATTTTAGTTGATGCGCCTGAATTTACAACAGGACTCACTGCCACAGTTAGAGCAAAAAATGCAGGAGCAAATAAATATGCACTCAAAACATTTATTCAATCATCAGAATCCAGTTTTAAATTTTTAAAAGATGCTTTAACTGAATCCAAAAAATAATTAAACAAATTATACAAATAAAAAAAACGGAAACTTTATAGTTTCCGTTTTTTTTATTTTAGCCTGTTGGGTAATAGAAATATAAAAAATATTTCGCTATTGTAAATGTGTATCAGGAAAGAATGAATTTCCAAAATGAAAAAGATGGTTTAAAAAAGTGTATTTTAGTATGAAAAAGACATATTTTATTCTATTTTTCTAATTTCCGGCACTTTCATTCATGATAAACGGTTATAATAGAAATATAATTTGAGTTTAATCTTCCAAATTCTGATATGATAACCGATATCAACTTGATGAATTAGTGCCGGTAATTATTTTATTTTTTAAATATATTGCGCAAGGTTGAAAAATATTGTACAATTTTTATATATTGGAGGATAAATTATGTTTTTTAATCGTGGCGAAAGTAAAAAAAGAGCTTTTACTTTAGCAGAAATTTTGATAACTTTAGTTATTATTGGTGTTATTGCAGCATTGACAATCCCGACTCTTATGGGTTCATATATGCACAAAATCTGTGCGGCTCAATTAAGAAAAGTCGTCGGAGAAATAACAAATGCTGCACAAACAATTATTGCTGAAGAAAAAGCTGACGAAGAAAATACTGCAAATAATGTTGATATCGAAGCTGCCAATGTACAGCAGGGTTTCTATTTTACAAAAGCCGGAAGTAGTACCAGTAACGACAATGAAGGCGCACTATATTTTTTGAAAAATTTTATAAAAAACAATAGTATAACCAGTCGCGAGACATTGTTTGCCAATCAATACAAAAACTCCACAGGAACAGGAATCGGAACTATTCCGGCGTGGGACAGTTGTATACAAACACAAAGCGGTGCAGGTATATGCATGCAATATCATAATGCCACCCAACATCAAAGAATATTTGTAGATGTAAACGGCAGCCAAAAACCAAATATTATAGGTGTTGATTTATTTGTAATGCAAATAACAGATACAGGAAGTGTTGAAGATATCATCCAAGCCAATGCTAATAATAATTGCGGGACAGGGAACAATATAACAACTGCAACAACAGGCTGCTTGAAAAGAGTTATTGATAACGGATGGAGAATAGATTAATACTTTTATACATAAAGATAACTTGCTTAAAGATTTTGTTTAATATAAAATACCGTTGTAAAAACGGTATTTTTTAATAAGGAGATTTATTATGTCAAGAAAACCAATTATTGCAGGAAACTGGAAAATGAATCTTTGCCAAAGTGAAGCAAAAGCTTTATTTGACGGTATTTCATCATTTGTTTCAAACTACAAAGCAACACAATTACCAACAGTAGTTATCGCTCCTGTATTTACATCATTAAACCAAGTTCACGCTATATCTTGTGACTGCGGTTGTGAAGGATGGAAATTATCAGTTGCGGGACAAAATTGCCACTGGGAATCTTCAGGCGCATATACAGGAGAAATTTCTGTTGAAATGTTAAAAGATGCGGGATGCTCTTATGTAATCATCGGACACTCAGAAAGAAGACAATATTTCTCAGAAACAGATGAAATGATTAATAAAAAAGCAAAAGCTATACTTGCTAGCGGCTTAATTCCTATCATTTGCTGCGGTGAATCTTTAGAACAAAGAGAATCCGGAATAACAGATTCTTGGATAGCTTCTCAAATCAGAGCTGCATTATCAGGAATTTCTTCAGAAGACGTTGCAAAATCAGTTATCGCTTATGAACCAATCTGGGCAATCGGAACAGGAAAATCTTGTGATGCTAATGAAGCAAACAGAGTAATCAAAATGATTAGAAGCGTTGTATCAGAAGTTGCAGGTTCTTCTGCTGCTGACTCAATCAGAATTCTATACGGCGGTTCTGTTAAACCTTCTACAATTGAAGAACAAATGTCAAAATCTGATATTGACGGAGCTTTAATTGGCGGCGCTTCATTGAAAGCAGACAGCTTTAACGAAATCATTGAAAAAACAATGAAAGTAGCTGTATAAAATAACAATACAATTTAAACAAAATGGCGTGGGTTTATTTCATAAACCCACGCCATTTAATTTTTCATTTTAAAAATCCCCCTCTCGCACAACATTTTTGAATGAGAGAGGAAATGTTTCAATTTGAACAAAGCAGAAACATTGGTGATGGAACAAGAACAAGTGGCAAGCTTTAGCCTTTTAATTCCTCTCTCCCTGTGGGAGAGGATGTCCAAAGGACAGGTGAGGGCAATTAATTAGTAATATATTTTTCAATCTCTGATATTATACCTTCAATATTTTTATAAACATCATTGTTCCAAAATCTGATTACTTTATAACCCTGCAACCGCAAATACTCACTTCGGGCATTATCTTTTTCAATAATTTCATCCGTATTATGCTGACCGCCATCCAACTCTATTATTAACATTAATTCTTCGCATACAAAATCTGCTACATATTTACCTATCGGATGCTGACGTCTAAACTTCAGATTATGAAATTGTTTGTTTTTTAACAAGTTCCATAATCTTCGTTCTTCTATAGTTGATTTTTTTCTTAATTGTCTTGCAAATGATACTTTATTCATTTTTAAATTTTAACATAATTTACCCTCATCTGTCACTTCGTGACATCTTCTCACAAAGGGAGAAGGGAAACCATAAAGTAGGGGATTACAATACTGTAATTCCCTACTTCTACTTTTAAATTTTTATTATTAACTAGCCGTCAATAAGCATACTTGCGCCGATTACCCCTGCGCTGTTACCAAGTTCCGCCGGAACAATCTCTACAGCCTGCCCTGCAATTACCATTGCTCGCTCTTTTATTGTCTTGCGAATCGGTGCTAATAACAATTCGCCACATTCTGCAACGCCTCCGCCAACAATTATTTTTTCAGGGTTTAAAAGGTTTACTACACTTGTTAACCCAAGCCCGATATATTCACCCATTATTTCAAAAATTCTTTTGGCTACAGGATCACCTTCTTCGGCTGCCTTTGCTACCAAATACGGAGTAATTTCTCCGTCAACCCCTGCAAGTTCTCTGAATTTTGTTGATTTTCCGCCGCGAATATAATCTTGTGCCATCGCTACAATTGAAGGCCCAGACGCATATGCTTCCAAACACCCTGTATCTCCGCAACCGCAAATTGCTCCATCTTTTGCAACGAGTTTAATGTGTCCGATTTCACCTGCAGCATTTGAAGCCCCGCGAACCAATTTCCCGTTCAATACTATACCTGAACCGATACCCGTTCCGACAGTAATACAAACAAAGTTTTCACAACCTTTTCCCGCGCCGAAATTCAATTCCCCTAACGCTGCACATCTTACATCGTTATCAATTCTTGTAGAAATGTGAAATTCATCCTCTATCATACTTGCAATAGGAACATTTACCCAACCCGGAATATTAGGAGCAAGTTTTACTATACCTTTTTTATAATCAACTTGCCCAGGAAAATCAAACCCGATACCTTCAATACTTTTTTCGTCAGTATTTGTTTCCTTCATCAAATCGCGGATTGATTGCTTAATATTATTTACAGTATATTCATAACCCATTTTTGCATACGTCGGGACACTGTGAGAATATGTAATTTTTCCTTTGCCGTCAACAAGCGCAATCTTTACATTTGTTCCGCCTACATCAATTCCTATTCTTTTTCCCATAAAATTCTCTCCCAATAATCTCTCTATATATATGATAAAACAAACATAACGTTTTGAGAAACTCATTTACATAAATTAAAAAAGACTGCAGAAATATTTCTGCAGCCTTATTTGCAAATTTATGACATCAAAAATTCATGTTTACTCATTTCCTGATATTCTTCAGGTGTGACAGTATCCTCTGTCATTCCGTCTTTTTGTGTTGCTTTTTTCATAAGTTTTGATACGTTATTTTTTAATTCATCAGAAGCCAAAATAATATCACGTTCTTTTTGTTCGGCAATAACCCTTATTGTAACTTCACTTGGCGAACCGTCTTCTCCTACAGTTTTTTGGATTTCATAACTTGCCCAATCATCAGGCAAATCTTTTACATATAAGTAATCTTTATCCGTTCCCAAGCGCTTATCTATTTGCTCATTCAGGATTTTTCCTACATATTCCTTTTGGGATTCAAAATGACAAGGATGAACAACTTCTTCGCCTATAACTTCTTGCGGGTCACGTTTTTCGTATTTTTTAAACAATTCCGCCGCAGTATGAAGATGGTCAATTTCTATAGCTAAAAATTCTTCCCAAATAGCCTTTAGTTTTTCATTTTCTTCATCTTCATAACAATTATGATATGTACATACTTCTGTAAATTCGTGTAACAAAAGCTTTTCATAGAAAGATTCGGTCGGGTCAATCAAAGATTCATACATAGTTACATGTTCTTCTTCGACATCTTTAATTTCAGCATAAGTTTCTCTTAATAATTCACTACCATAGGCAAAGCCATGTTCCCCGTAATAATTGTGAGTTTGCTGTTCTCCCGCAACAAGTGTTAAAATATTAACTTTTGTTTGAGGGGTAGCTTTTGATTTGTCATAAGGTTTTCTCAAACGAATAATGTTACAGTTATGATGGTTTTGTGTCGGACGGCCGAGCATTACATCCGTATTCCCTTGTAAAATATTATCAGGGCTTATTCCATGGATCATATATGCCCACTGCGCATAGCGGTATAAATGGTCAAAATCTTCCAATAATCCGAAATCAAAAGTTTCTTTAACATATTTATCAGGTTCATTCTGCGCCATCCAAGCGGTTAAATCCACAGCAACCTGCTCATACCCTAAAGTCGTTTCCAAAACGGATTGATCGCAAGGAGCAAGCCAATTTATTGTAGTTTGCTGCGCATCTTCTATACGCTTCGTTTGAGCTAGAAATTCCGATGTATCTTGGTGGCTGGTATTTCTTGCAAAATTATGTTTGAAATTCCACGCTTCAACTTCTATCCCGTTCATCAAAATTTGACGGGTTCTTGAATAGCAATCAACATCATTTTTATTATATTTCCTGCTCGCAATATCATGCCATGTGCGAACTTGTTTTTCTAAAGGGATTCCTTTTTCTTTTAACGGATTAAATTTCATTTTGTACTCCTTTCTTATCGGATACAAAATAAACCAAAGAAAGTTTTTATTTATCGCACAAGTCGGCTAATAATAATAAACAAAAAAAGGCGCTTCTTATGTGAAGCGCCTTTTTAGATATTCTTTTAGTTATTAAAAAGCACCAACCGGTTTTTTAGCAGGAGCTGCACCAGGAATTGATTGCCAATTTGCAGCCATAATCTTTTTGAAAGATTTTAAAGCTGTATCTTCCAATTCGCCCAATTCTTCTGCTTCCATAATCAATTCTCTTAAAGGCATCAATGCTCTTGTATCACGAAGAACACCTAATGCTGCAGCTGCACCCGCTCTGACTAATTCATTTTCTGAACGATTTTTCATCACATCAATCAGTGCAGGAACTGCTTTTGTATCATTCAATTTGCCTAATGATGTTACTGCATAAATTCTGACATTTACCCATTCATCATAAAGCATATTGATAACCTTATCAACAGCCTTTTTGTTGCCTATTTCACCTAAAGCTCTTGTTGCATCACATCTTACATTAACTTTTTCATGATCTAATGATTCGATTAATGCATCTGTTGCAACATCACCGATTTCAATTAACGCATCAGTTGCAGTAATGCAAACTTGCGGATTTTCATCATTTAATGCTTCTACTAAAGGTTCAACAACAATTGCTCCGCCTAAACGTCCCAAAGCTCTTGCTGCACGAACTCTTACATCAACATTTCTATCTTCACGCAATGATTCGATAAGATGAGTTGTTGCTTTTGTATCACCCAATTCGCCTAATGCTCTTGCTGCATATAGTCGAACAGAACCGTTTTTGTCATTTTTTAATACATCTATCAACGGTTCAACAGCACTTGAATCACCCATTTCACCCAAGATACGAGCAGCATTGTATCTTACTTTTTCGGAATTGCTCGTTCTTAAGTCATTTAGTAATTCGTCAAATGATTTTTTTACTTGTTTTTTCTTGCTGTTTACACTAATTGTCATTCTTTTCCTCCGACACAACAATAAATATTCACACTATTCACTCTTATATAAAAAATTTTAGATGAATATTATTGCCTTTTTTGTATTATATTTGTTAACATTGTTTACAATTCATAAATTGTTGTTTTCTTGTTTTCCTTACACCTACTGCAATTACCGGTCAGAAAATTTTATTAAGGGTAATACTGACACTTAATCATTCAGTATCTTTATCTTAACATATTTTTTAAAGAATTTTCATAATTATATTTAATATTTTACAAATTTTATTAAATGTTT
>OMVC01000102.1 GCA_900314375.1 uncultured bacterium | reverse complement strand
CGCCGTTGCGAATGAAGCGGCAGCGAAATGAGCGTAGCAATCTGCAGATTGCACAAGACGGTTTAGCCCGAGCTCAAGGCAGACACGCAGTGTCAGACCGATAATTATGTCGGTAATGAATATTCCGACTAATTGGAGGCGAGGAAAAATTAAAAACCGAAATAATTTCCCATTTTCAATTTTCAATTAATAAAACGCTTGTCCTCCTGCCTTCTTGCTCTCTGTAATGATAAAACCCTCTCCCGAAAAATCAGGTTTTCGTTTTTCAAACTCAAACCGATTTTCCTCCCTCCCCCAAGGGAGGGGAAGTATAAAAACCGAAACAGGGTATGCTTCTACGCTTCTAATACAAAACCTCACCCTGCCCTCTCCTAGTTTTAGGAGAGGAAATAAAAAACCCGAAACAATTTTCCATTTTCCACTTTCAATTTTCCATTGAATAAAATGCCTGCCTTCTAATCTTCTGTTACAATTTGCCTCAAATATAATAATATTGTAGAATAGACTTAATTATGGCAATAAATAAAGAATTATACGAACGATATAAAGCAATGAAGGCGGCAAAGCTTGCGGCACAAAAAGAAGAAAATTCTTCTCAAAATCAGCCTGTAAAAAGCGGATTTAGTGCATTGAGTCAAACCCAATCGGCGCAAAGTTCAGCAAATAACAATATTCAAAATCAATCAAGCTATATTCAAGAGCCTACTCAAGCACCTGTTGAATATAACAAGGTTAACAGTTATCAACAGAATAATTTTCAAACAAGTGAAAACACGCTTTCCCCAACGCCTGAACTTCAACAGTCCTCTTCAATGACTCCGTATAGCGGTAATGTTGCTCCGAGTTCGGGTGATATAAATTATACATCTCAATTAAGCCCGTCTTTTTCAAATAATTTATATTATGAAGCACAAACTAACACTCAATCTTCACAAAATTCGTATGAAATTCCGACTCAAGCTGTTCAGGTTCCTAAGCCGTCAATTAAAAAATTTGCGCTAATCGGGTATCCTTTGGGTCATTCTTTATCCTCATATATTCATGAAGCAGGGTTTAAAAGTCTTGGAATTCAGGCATCATACGAAATAATTGAAACACCGCCCGATGAATTGGTTGATACGGTTAAATACCTAAAAACGCATGGATATAGCGGTTTTAATGTTACAATACCTTTAAAATTGCCTATAACAATGTTTATGGATGAAATAGATCAATCCGCAAATATTGTCAATGCGATTAATACTGTTACAATAAATCCTGAAACAGGAGTTTTAAAAGGATATAATACAGATGCCATCGGATTTGGTACGGCAATTGCACAAGATATTCAATTATATAACAAAACAGCAGGAATACTCGGAACAGGCGGAGCTGCAAGAGCTGCTGTCGTAGCTTTAGCCCATCGCGGAGTAAAAGAAATCAGATTATATACCCGCCATATCCCTAATTCTTTAGAACTTTTGGAATTTTTAAGAAAAACTTATTCGAAAATAAAGTTTGACTCTTATCAAATAGAAACTATAAAAGATTTATCGGATATTGATATCTTGGTAAATGCAACCCCTATCGGGATGCAAGGGCATGCTGCGGAATTCACTCCTGTTGAAGAAAAAGAATTACAAACCCTGCCAAAGGATGCAATTGTTTATGATGTTATTTATAATCCAAAACGCACATTATTCATTCGTCTTGCGCAAAAACACAACTATCGAACCATAACGGGTATGGATATGTTAGTGCATCAGGCTGTTGCTTCAGAACAAATATGGACAGGCAGAACCCCTGATTTTAAAGATATGAAAATTGCTGCATTGGAAAATTTGTAATTAGGAGCAATAATGTCTGAACAATTTTCACGAACAGAATTATTAATTGGCAAAGAAGGGATTGAAAAACTTTCAAAATCCCATGTCGCTGTATTCGGAATAGGCGGAGTCGGCGGATATGTTGTTGAAGCACTTATCAGAAGCGGAATAGGTGCTATTGATATTATTGATAATGATACCGTTTGTGAATCAAATATTAACAGACAAATTTATGCCACAACAAAAACAATTGGGAAAAATAAAGTTGATGTCGCTAAAGAAAGAATTTTAGAAATAAATCCGAATATTAAAGTAAAAACTTTTCAAATGTTTTTTACCCCTCAAACAGCGGATGAATTTGATTTCAGTAATTACGATTACATAGTTGATGCCATAGATACCGTTGTCGGGAAATTATCTCTGATAGAAAAAGCAAAAGAGTATGAAGTTCCGATAATTTGTTCCATGGGTGCAGGGAATAAATTAGATCCGACAAAATTTGAAGTGGCAGATATTTCAAAAACTTCCGTTTGTCCTTTAGCAAGAGTAATCAGAACCGAGTTAAAAAAACGCAAAATCAAAGATGTAAAAGTTGTTTATTCCAAAGAACCACCGATAAAACCAAATTCAACTTTAAATTCTCAAACAAATAAACAAACCCCCGGCAGTATTGCTTTTGTCCCTTCTGTTGCAGGTTTGATAATTGCAGGAGAAGTGATAAAGGACATCATATCATCAAATTAATTCTTGCATCTTTATCAATTTTTTGTACATTATTTATAATTTTTTGTTCGTACAATTTGTCTGCTACAATATATGCTTCGTGCCATGAAGGAAAAAATAGTACTCCGAAACGGTTTTTTCCGGGCGGATGATATGTTCTCATGTAATTTGCCAAAAATGCCTTATCTGCAAGAGTATTCTTGGTTGTGAAAGATTTATGGCCGGCACAATTTATTCCCATAAATTTTAATTTCACTACCATTTCTCTTACAGTTTCAAAGTTATCCGTTGATAATTTAATACCGTTAAAACTCGTGTTGTATGTCTTAATAGGTTGAATATTCATATTGTTTTAATACCTGTAAAAAAATTTTTTGCTATCATATATTTATGGAACAGAAATTTATGAAAATTGCAATAGAAGAAGCTCAAAAAACTCACAGCGAAATTCCTGTGGGTGCTGTTATTGTAAAAGACGGAAAAATTATTGCAAGAGCTTTTAATACAAAAGAAAAAGATAATGACATAACTTCTCATGCCGAAATTCTTGCGCTTCGTCAAGCCTCAAAAGTTTTAAATAATTGGCGTTTGGAAAATTGTGATTTGTATGTAACATTAGAGCCTTGTCCAATGTGCGGATGGGCAATTCTGCAATCTCGGATTAAAAATATTTATTTTGGCAGTTATGATGTAAATTACGGCGCATTTTCTTCTGCCGATTTATTAAAATTATCTCAAACAAAACCGAATATTTACGGCGGAATTTGTGAAGATGAATGTGACAAACTCCTAAAGAAATTTTTTATAATTGCCAGAGAAAAATAGTTGGGGGCTTTACCAGCCTCCTCCTCCGCCGCCACCTCCGCCGCCGCCGGAGAATCCGCCTCCCCCACCGGAACTTGTTGATATTCCGCCGTTTGATACTGATGGCACTGAAACTGATTTCATTGAATCTGAAAAGTTATGGAAAGTATGATAATTAAAATCTCCTGTATACCAATCAGGCTGAAGTTTCATTATTCCTTCAAATTTGTTTATCCATTTGTCGGAAATTCCGAATAAATACGCAAATGGCAATACATCATAAAAATATTGCGGATCTTTTTCAACTAAAGTTTGCAGGCGATGTTTTTCTGCGGTTTCAATGAATTTTTTAAATCCCAATAAATTACCCAAGACGCTCAGCGCTTGTTTGTTGCGTTTTTTCAAGTGATATAAACATATTGAACAAATTATGACAGCTATTAATCCTGTATATAAAATCGGAAGGTTATACGGTGCGACATTGTTGATTGCATCAATAACACCTAAAAATGGTATCCCGCCAAACAAGATTGCCCATATAAACAGAAACGGACTCTTGTTTTCAGAGAATATTAATACTGCAAGGGCAATTGTCGTAAATAATAGCGGAGCTGAGTAGTCACCGATTTTATAAATATTAAAATTAACGAATGCCATAAATGTTATCAATACGACACCTAAAAGGCATATCGCCATTATTCCTCTCAAACCCAAACTGACAGAATTTTTTTCATAAATATTATTCTTTTTACGGTTAACATCATTAACAATATTTGCACAATCCATATAGAATGTAGTCGAATGCTCAAGCTGGTATTTATCTGCAAATTTATTATCTCCCAGAAATAATGCTTTCATGAATTGTTGTTCATATTTGTCTGTTCCGTCATATGGTTTCTGTTTGGTCAGTTTAAAATCAGTACCCCAATCATGAATTTTTATATATCCTCTTTGCGCCAAAGAAATTAACATCGCGACAAGACCTTGAGTTGAAGCCTTTTCTTTGTATGCAATTTCTGTTTCCAAGGTATTCATACCTTTTGGAGGATAAAAATTAACAACAGGAATTGCCTTTTCATCTTTTCCGAAGGTATACCATATTACAAAAGACACAAAAGTCAGTAATACCAGAAGGATTATAAGCACGTTGGCTCTTATATTGCCGACTTTATTAAAATACCCTTCCGGAACAGCTAATCTTATGGTTATACCTTCGTGCGGTTGAAGTATTCTGTGTGTTTGTCCGGTTATATTTAGTCCGTCAATTCTGAATTCCGCACCGCCGTCAAAACCTTGAACGCCGTATTCTCCTATTGATATACCGACATCGTCAGGATTAAATTCTTCAGGCATTGTTATACTGAAATTCACATGTCTGATATCTGTATTCCAACCGGTTCCGATAATATTGTGGTAAAATTCGTTTTTATTATCTAAATAGTTGTAATCATAAGTGATAGTATAATGGTGTCTTCCGCTTATTAGCTTATATGGGTCACCTATTTTAATATTAGTGTTTGATGCAGAAGGAGAAATTACGCTGTTTTCTGATACCAAAATATTTTTAACGGTCGCATTTTTATGAATAATATCGCGATAAATTCCATGTGAACTTACCGTAAAATATACATCCATATTTTCCGTTATATGGGCCTGTTTTGATTTATTTACCAGAATATTTACATCATAATTTTCTATGTAAAAATTTTCGGCAAAAACAGGAGAGCATAACAAAAACCATGTCATCACTCCCATAAAAAACAATAATATTTTTTTAGTCATTAAAACTAACCTTTACGTTTTGTCTTTCGGACTCTGAAATTTCAAACATTTTTTCTCTTTGTATTCCGAACATTGAACCAATCATATTTGTCGGAAATACTTCCAAAAACGTATTCAATTCTCGTACTGTACCGTTATAATATTTTCTTGCATTTGCGATATCTGCTTCAACCGCTGATAATTCATCACTCAACTGCATAAAATTTTGGTTAGCTTTCAAATCGGGATAATTTTCTGCAACTGCCATAAATCTTGTTAAAACTTGAGTCAATTCGGAGTTTGTTTCAAGTTTTTGAGCATCAGACATTGTTGAATAATTACCGCTTCTCAATTGTGTTAATTGTTCCAATAAACCTTTTTCGTGTGAAGCATATCCTTTTACGGTTTCAACAAGGTTTGGTATTAAATCCCAACGTTTTTTCATATAAACATCCATTGTTGAAAATGCTTCTTTTACATAGTTCCTTAATCTGACTCCATTATTATATGCTCCGATAACAAACGTAGCTATTGCAATAATCACACCGCATGTAATTAATATACTTGTCATTTTTAAATCCTCCATTTTCAAAAATATTATATTATATTTTCAGTTGATTGTGCAATTTGTAAAGGAACTCGGACTTATCGACTTTTATTTAATTATTTAAAATCTCCTACCCCTCCCTATTTGACATAAATCAAATGTTGTTTTACTATCAAATAAAATAAGAGGAAATGAAGTGAATATCTTCAACTGCTGCCGCAGCCGTAAAAGTCGGAATGCTCGTATATTTAATATTTCAACGTGCAGGATTGAAATATTATGCCTTGGGTGTATCCTCTTAAAAAATGAAAGAGGATATTTTTATGCCTGTCGGAGCATCACATATAAACAGTACAAAAATAGGCTCTTGCCCACACGGATTGCCAATGGGCGCGTGTCCGATTTGCAGCGGTATGGCAGGCGGAAATTCAACAACCAAGAGAGATATTCCCCGAAATCCCGGCGAAATGACTTATAATGAATGTGCAGCAATCGGTGCGATGTTAAAAGCTCAAAAAGCCGCAAGGCAACGTGCGCAAAATGCTCAACAAACACATATACAAAACCTTATTCAATTTCAAAAAAATCTTGAGGCGGTGCATCAACGGATTTTGGATTTTGCATCAACAATTTCAAAATCACTTCCGGTAATAATTTCTGCCCCGATAAATTTTGTATTGACACAAGTTGTAGCAAGAATAATAAATATTGCAGCTTCTGTTCCGGCAACAATAGCAAATGTTTTACAAAAATTTGTCGATATAACGGATAAACTTACTGCTATATATGGTGAAATAAAAGCTTCTATCTCAAAAGCAATATCTGATTTATTAGAAAAAACAAAGAAAAAATTAAAATCGATTTTCTTCATTTTCGGTACTGATGAGTCAGATAACGACGAAAAGAAGGTTGATGAAGCCAAAAAAACATTTAATTTAAAAACATTTATACATAAACTTTCTCAAAAATTAAAAAGGAAGGATAACGAATGATAACCGTAAATACTTTTAGCGATAAAGAAGTAATACGTCAGCAGCGCAATATGACAAATTCCCAAAAACGTAATGCAGGCAATACAAAAGAAGGTATTGTTATCAACAATTTTGTCAAAGATAATGAGCCAAGCCTTAATGATATTAAAGATACCTATATGATATCAGACAAGGTAGAAATGCCAAAGGCTCTTTATCAGGATACAAAAATTGTTGATAAAAAACTTATTCCCTTGAGTGCAATAAGTCTTGGCGTGATGTCAGCTATTGCGGTTTTAACAGGTTATATTAACCATAGTGCAAAGGTCGCACGCGATTTGGATGCTAAAAAATGGCTTCCTGCATTAACTCGAAATGTCAATATAAACAAAGAAAATTATCAGGTAATTTATCAGATGATTCAAAGTCCGAATAAAGTAACTTTTATCGCAGGCGCCGGAGTTTTAACTCTTTCTGCAATGGCTTTTATGGGAAAAACCTTTTTTGACGGGTACAAAGATATCTGGATTAAACGAAAAGAGGCAGATATTCAAAAGAATTTGCAAGAAAATTTAATAAAGGTAGAAACACAGTCATTTTCAGGGAAAATGCAAATTATAAGAAGTATGCTTTCTCATTATACAAAAGAGTTTGAAGCATATATTCAACCAACAGACAAAAAAGCGTTTTCGGAATTTGGTTCACTATCACGAATGGGAATACCATTTAGCGCAAAAAATAAAACTTCTCAAGATAAAAAATCGACGCTTGGAAATATTTTGTTAGGGATTTTAACATTTGGCGGAATTGTCGGTCTCGGTTTTGTGTCTATGAAAAATCTTTCAAAAAGTAAAAAACATTTGGAACTTGCTTTAGAAAATACAAAATCAAAGATTGTAGAACTTGTAAAAACTTCAAAAGAAGATACAAAACAAACCGATAAAATCAGTTTGGAAGCTATGTTTACTGAAATTCAAACATCCAAAGGGATAAAAGAATTTATAAAAGAACAGATAAAAAAATTGAATTGGAATAACATTCAAGAAAAAGAAGCCTTTGAGAAAGAAATTTTTGAAAAACTTGAAACCTCAACAACAAAAGTAAATCCTAATATCGGTGGCGACGGAACTCCAAAACCTGCGTTTAATTCATTTGTAGATGATTATAAAGCATTTTTCTATAATTATTTGCTGGATACTTCAAATCCGCAATTTAAACAATTATTTTATGGCATAACGGGTTTAACCGCATTGAGTTATGGCGGAAAACTTGCAGGAGAAGCGATAAAAGATGTCGAAGTGAAAAAAATCAATGCTCAAACGGAGTTGGAACTTCAACAAAGACTTGTTTCAACTGAATTGCGCAATTTCAAAGCAAAAAAAGATGCTGCAATATCACCTTTAGTTAAAGAATTTTATAAACAAGTAGACAGTCACAATCGCACAAAGGAAGAATTAAAAAATATGGCAGAAAATATTTTATCAGAAATCAAAAACGGGCCTCCGTTTGTTTATTCGTAAAAATCAGAGGCGTAGAAGCATAGGCGCCTATTCAAGGAGGGTTAAATGTTTAGTAATTGAAAATTGTTTCGTTTTTTCCCCTCGCCCATCGGGAGAGGAGTTGTTGTTTACGAACGATAGTGAGTATTACAACAACGGTGAGTGGAGGGGGTAAATGTAGCTGACAGTGTCGCGCAAAATGCATCATGTCATTGCTCGGGGGTAAATGTAGCTGACAGTGTCGCGCAAAATACATCATGTCATTGCTCGGGGGTAAACGCGGCAGACATGTCATTGCGAGCTCACGTTAGTGAGCGTGGCAATCCCATTAATATAATATGTCAACTAGTAATTTGTCCAATTGTATCAATGAGATTACTACACATTCTTCGAATGTTCGTAATGACACGAAGTTGTGGAGGTCTGGTATTTTATTTAATGGAAAGTGGAAAGAGAAAAATTAGATATGATTCAACCAATACAAAATTACAATATAAACCAATATAACACACATCCTGTCGGGATGTCCGTTCAGATGCCAAACGGTCAAAGAAATTATTGCCTTTTTAATCAGCAGGAGGTTGATTATTTTGTGAATCAAAAAGAAAACGCATTACCGTATTTGACAAATGTTTTGCAAACATCAAATAATGAAGCGCAAATAACCGAAACGCTATACATAATGGATAGGATGATAGAAAACGGCACAAAAGGGATAGACAAATTGTATCCCGTTTTTTCCCGTTTTAATAATACAAATTCTTCAAATATACAAACATTTCTAGCGGGTATTTATCGCAAAATACAAGTTCCTGATGCTTTTGGTCCTTTAGTGCGAATGTTGATACAGAATTCTCAAAAACCGAATAATCCAAATCAAACATTTGACCCGAATGAAGAAATCGGCGGCGCGATTTTAAGCTATATATCGGACAGATGGCGCAGTTAAAAATATTCATGTTATAATTTTTCTATGAATGAAAAGGATTATTTTAGCTATGAATTAGTGCATACAGATTCAAAAACTCGTGCAAGGGCAGGAGTTTTGGCTACTCCGCACGGCAAAATAGAAACTCCGATATTTATGCCTGTCGGGACAAATTCTGCCGTAAAATCGTTAACGGGTGATCAAATAAAAGATACCGGAGCTCAAATAATTTTAGGTAATTCGTATCATTTGTATTTGCGCGCGGGTGATAAAAGAATAAGAGATTTTGGCGGAATACACGGCTGGATGAATTGGGATAAACCGGTATTGACTGATTCTGGCGGATTTCAGGTTTTTTCATTAGCGCATTTGAATAAAATAACAGAGGATGGTGTAGAGTTTCAAGACCCCAAAAATGGTGAAAGACATTATATTTCACCCGAAATTTCGATGGAAATTCAACAAAATATCGGGGCAGATATTATAATGGCATTTGACCAATGTGCGCCGTATCCTTGTGATTATGATTTTGCAAAAGCTGCAATGGAAAGAACTCACAGATGGTTAGAACGTTGTTTTAAAGCAAAGACAAACCCTAAACAGGCGTTGTTTCCTATTGTTCAGGGCGCATTTTTTGAAGATTTAAGATGTGAAAGCGCAAAGGTTATTTCAACATTTGATGCTGTCGGTTATGCAATCGGCGGAGTAAGTGTAGGAGAGCCAAAGGAGATGCAAAAATATTTCACCGAATTTACCGCACCTTTATTGCCTGAAAATAAACCGCGCTATTTGATGGGTGTTGGGACTCCTGAAGATTTGTTAGACGGCATAAAGGCGGGAGTTGATATGTTTGATTGCGTATTGCCTACCCGTAATGCGCGTCATGGCTCATTTTTTACTTGGGAAGGGAAACGCAATATCAAACGCAAAGAGTATGAAGATGATTCTAAACCGCTTGTTGAAGGGTGTGATTGCTATGCTTGTAAACACCATTCAAGAGCATACATAAGACATCTTTGGAAATGTCAGGAAGCAACCGCAAATACGCTTTTATCAATTCATAACATAAGGTTTTTGCTGAACTTTGTGCATCTTTGTCGTGAAGCGATTTTACAAGACAGGTTTGAAGAATTTTATAACGAACACTACAATAATCTTATTTAGTCTTAACAAAAACAGTTTCCTGTGCTAGAATATGGTTGATAAGGGAGAATAATTATGAAAAATAAAATTTTAGCAATAATATTTACGTTGGTTTTTACTGTGCAAATGGCAATATCTGCACCGTTTAGCGGAAATGCAAAAACAAAACGTATTCCTGCGGGTACGGTTTTATCATTAAAACTTATGAATTCAATTGACACATCTTACAACACGGTAGGAAACGATTTCAGTGCAATGCTTATTACTGACCAAAAGGCCGACGATAATGATGATGTAATACTTCCTATGGGTTCAATAGTCAGAGGTTCCGTTAAAGGTATTCAACCGGCAAAAAGAATGTCAAAAGGTGCAATTTTATATTTGGATTTTGACCACGTTGTAACACCAAACGGCAGACAAGTACCGTTATCATTGAATCTTGCAGATAGAAGTGATACAACTTATGATGGTGGAATTACTACAACAAAAGGATATCGTGATGCTTGGAGAAAAACTTGTACAAAATCTGCCGATATTACAAGAAATGCGGTAGCTTGGGGTGAAGGCGTAACGGATAACGGCTTTAAGTATGTTGTTGTTCCTGTAGCAGCAGCAGGCGGAGCTTTCGGTACTGCCGGATATTTTGTGTACGGTAGTATTGCAGATATGATTAAAAAAGGTAAAAATGTTCAGTTATATAAAGACGATATTATAAACGTTGTTTTAACAGAACCGATAGATGTTCCTGTTTATTAGTATTTTTGAAAACTTATGTCAAAACTTGATAAGATAGAAGAATTACAAAATTTATTAAGAGAAGATTCGCAAAATTCGCAAGCGCGCAGACAGTTAGCTGTGTTGCTTGTGGATTGCGGATTTAATGATGAAGCGTTAAAGAATTTATTATATCTTTCCAAGAATTTTGAAGAAGACAGCGGAGTTTTTTATAATCTCGGAATTGTATATGAAAAGCTGAAACATTTTGCGCAGGCTCGTGATGCTTATCAAAAAGCGATAGAACTTGAACCTGAAGCTTATGATGCAATATATAATCTAGGATTGGTTTATATTGAACTAAAAGAGTATGATTTGGCAATTGAATGTTTTGATAAAGTTATTAAATCAGACGAAAACGATTCAAATGCATATTTCAATCTTGGATTAGCATATTTTAAGAAAGGTGAATTGGTGCCGGCAATCGAACAATTCCAAAAGACAACAGACCTAAATGACGAAGATATTTATGCACATTTTTATATCGGTAATATTTTAAAAGAACTTGGCGATTCAATTGGGGCAAGGTTAGAATTTCAAAAAGTTTTGGACATTTCTCCCGATTACAGCTGGGCGTATTACAATCTTGGGGTTTTGGATTATGAAGAGGGTGATGATGAAAGCGCTCTGGAGAATTTAAGACAAACTATTTCGCTAAATCCGGCTGATATGGAAGCTTATAAAATTTTGTCAAAGATTACTGCGAAAAAAGGGTATTTTGATGAAGCAAAGAGTATTATAGAAAATGCTATCAACAATTGTGGTGATAATGGTGATTTATACTATTATTTGGCTCGAATATTTTTAAACCTTGGTGATAAAGAAAATTATGAAAAAAATGTATCACTTGCATTAAAAAATTCAAACAGTTTATCTGTTTCTATTGAACAAGTTCAGCATGAAATGAATAGCATTAAATAATATAAAATTTTAATGTAACAAACTTGCCGAAAAAAATAAAAAATACTACAATAATAGTGTAATATGTGGAGGAGAAAAACTGAATGCCGAAATTAGCGCGCAATTATGATTATCAAAGATATGATAATTTATACGCATTTGAACAGTTTCGACAAAGTCATAATTATAATAATACTGACTATGTAAAACCTCACAAAAGAGTGAAACCTCACAGAAAATTTAACCCTGTAAAATCTTTGATCTCGGTTTTTGCTTTGATGTTTTTCTTATTTGTGATAATGCCGTTTGGGTTTACGCATATAACAAAACAAATTTTTATCCCGACACCTTATAAGAATGTTAAAACGGATATGGAAAAACTTGCTTTCCCTGCAAGTTATTTGGCAAATTCAAATGTTTTAAATAAACCGACTTTTGTATATTCAGCGCCTGAAAAGAAAGCGCAGATGGTAAAAATAAAAGAAAATGTAAATACCCCGTCATTGCATTCCGAATTGTTAAACCTTATGGAATTATATCCGGAAATTAAGCCTGCTATATATGTTTGGAATTATGAAACAGAAAATTATATTGATATAAATGCAGATAAAATATATTCAACTGCAAGTATTATAAAGATACCCGTATTAATTGATTTATTCAAAACAATAGAACTCGGACAAATAAGACTAACAGATACAATTCCTTTAAGAGAGTATTTTAGAACGGAAGGCTCGGGAAATTTACAATTTAAAGCGGCAAATTCAATATGGACGATTGATGAATTGGCAAAAAGAATGATAACTATTTCTGACAATTCAGCTACAAATATGCTTATGACGGAATTAGGCTCAATGGAAGATGTCAATCAATCCATAAGAAATTGGGGGTTAAAAAATACCGAGGTAAAAACTTGGCTTCCTGATTTGAAAGGGAACAATCATACAACGGCTCGCGAAATGGGACAAATGTTATATAATATTGATTCTAATGAGAAGTTTTTATCGGAGTTTTCTCGCAAGAAAATATTTGACTATATGGGTCATGTAAAAAATGACAGATTAATTCAGGCAGGTTTGGGTGCAGGCTCGACATTTTTGCACAAAACGGGTGATATCGGTTCAATGCTTGGGGATGCAGGTATTGTAACGACACCGAACAGCAAAAAATATATTGCGGTAATTATGGCAAATCGTCCGCATAACGATCCAAAAGCTGCAGAATTTATAGTGAAAGCATCTGAAATAATTTATAATTATATGGTGAAATAGTTATGTTGAAAGATTTGTTGGAAACGGGAAAATGTTTCAAACTTGTATGCGGTGCGGGAAATGAAGATGTTGAAGAAATTAGGCGCCTGATATATTTGTATGCCGTTGGGGGGTGCAAGTTTTTTGATTTATCGGCAAATGTAGATGTTGTTGATGCGGCAAAAGAAGTCTTAAATAAAGCAGGAGTTGAAGATGCTTATTTATGTGTGAGTGTCGGAATAAAAAGTGACCCTCATTTGAATAAAGCAGTAATAGATTATAACAAATGTGTTAATTGCGGTTCGTGTGAAACTGTATGTCCTCAAGGTGCAATTCATTATGCAAAAGTAAAAAAATCAAAATGTATCGGATGCGGAAGATGTTGGAAGGTTTGTCAGCGTTCAGCGATTTCTTATGTTCCTGAAGAAAAAAAATTAGACGAAGTTTTACCTGCGATTATAGAAAAAGGAATTGACTGTCTGGAATTTCATGTAATCGGTCAGGATGAAACTGAAATTTTTACAAAATGGCGTTATATAAACGACAATTTTGACGGATTGTTGAGTATATGCACCTGCCGAAATCGATTGGGAGATGAAGATTTGGTTGAACGTATCCGCCAAATGATTGATAACAGAACACCTTATTCTACAATAGTTCAGGCTGACGGCTTTCCGATGAGCGGAGGGGATGATAATTATAAATCAACCTTGCAGGCTGTCGCAACGGCAGAAATAGTACAGAATGCAAATTTGCCTGTTTATATAATGCTTTCGGGCGGAACAAACGGCAAAACAACCGAACTTGCAAAAATGTGCGATATAAATTATAACGGAGTGGCAATCGGTTCATACGCAAGAAAAATTGTGCGCAGATATGTTGAACGCCCTGATTTTTGGGAAAATCCGCGAGTTGCTATTGATGCTTTGGAAATAATTAAGCCCCTTGTAAATAGTGTTATTAATAAATAATTTTAATTGAATAAATCCAACCCTCTAATCTTCAAACCCTCTGTTATGATAAAATTCTCTCACGTAAAATCAGGTTTTCGTTTTTCAAACTCAAACCGATTTTCCTCCCTCCCCCAAGGGAGGGGAAGTATAAAAAACGAAGCAGACTACGCCTCTACGCATCTAATCATCTACACCTCTAATTTCCATTTTCTATATGTGTTTTTCAATGTTGGATATAATGGTAGATTTAGGCAT
>OMVC01000146.1 GCA_900314375.1 uncultured bacterium | reverse complement strand
GAAGAGGTTGTTCATTTGCTCTATTACAAGCTCATTCTTCTGCTTCTGTGCCTCAACTTTTTCAACTATTTCGGCAAATTTGTTCTGGTCTTCTATCGGTGGAATTATAACAGGGATATTTCCAAGAATTGTCTGATTGAGACTCTTGATATTACAGCCATGACCGTCATTTTTCATGTTATCTTTAATCGGCTTAGTATTCAACAACTGTAATAGAAACATATTGTTGATATTTTCTTGTTCAACTCTTAGACGAATACAAAAACCACTATATACAATGTTTTCTTGTAAGTCAGTGTTAATAAGTAAAGTTCTGCCAACTAATTCTTTACTTCCATTAGAACGAACAAATACAATATCATTCTTTCTTACAAAGTACTCTTTGTTAGGAGTTTGGTTTACTTCAACAGAATTTAATTTATCTATACTATTTAGTATTGTTCCATTTTTGAAATCACCAACACCTATACATTTAATAGAATAACCATTGTCACCAGCATTATAGTTAATTCCATTTTTAAAGTTCCCTATATTTTGTAATATGGTTGTGTCAAATCCTTTGTCATTCTTCACAGGGTCGCCGAACATGGAGATGAAGGTAGACTTGAGGAACTCATCCAGCTTATCATTCGCCAGTTTCTTCTTCTGCCGAATCTCATCTGCCTTGTCCAGAATCTTTGCAATTTTTTTCTGCTCATCAAGTGAAGGTAGTTGAATTTCAACATCTTTCAGCCATTCTGTACTCAAGTTTAGCTGAGCAATTCCGTTTGAGTTTCTAATACAATTATCTTCAAATGAGTCATTGTTTAACCAGTGGAATAAGTACTCGTTACATACTTTATCAGACTTAATTCTCAAACAACCAACTCGCTGATTCAGATATGCTGGTAAAATTGACTCCTCTACTAATCCAACCCTTCCAACATTACCAGTCAGCGAAATCAATATATCGCCAACTCTTAATTCATATCTGTTTAAATCATTAGACTGTTCATAATACTTTGGGTCATCATCTACTAATGTTCCTTTTTGTACATTTGTTATTCTCATAACCCTGTACCCAGAACTAACATACTTGGAGCTTTTGAAGGCATAACCGTTTAGTACATCAACAATATCTTTTAATTTAACTATTTGTAATTTATTATTCTTCATTAGAAACTCCAGAAATACAATATATAAAATTGGGGTTATTAATTATTTCATCAAATTTATTTAGCTTGTGTAGTGTAAAAGTTTGAAATACCCCATTGGGTGACATTGATGTTCCATTTGTTTGGTTTAAAAATATTTCTTTATTACTCATTCTTTTAAATAGAGCTGTATCATACATCGATATAGGGACACTTATTGGTTGGGACACTTTATTTTGTGATAATGCTATTAAAAATGATTTTATTGCCTCTGTAGAATCAACTAGTCTCATCATTTGATTATTAATTTCAATATTACCATCATTAATTAGCAGTTCAAAAAATAACTTAAAATCTTCATTTACAATATTCCAATAAGTATACTTCTCCTCGAAATCCTTTACTTTAGATATAAATTCATTACATTCTAATGATGGGGATTTACAACCTATTTGATGAGCAATGAGTTTCACTAATTCTTGTACTTTAACCTGATTATTCAAAACCATACCTTGCAATAAGTTTAACGGAAGAGGCAAATCCTCAGGTTTGATATTTGAATGACACATTGGTATAACAATACAATTTTCTCTAACCCAACCTGCTCCTGCTTCAAAATTTATCCAAGGTCTTGTGATAGAAATAGGACTACATAAAATTAGTTCAATACAACAAGTTCTAAGTCCATTAGTAATGTTATCAAGCCATTCTTGTCCTAACCGAATACTATTCTCATCAGATGAAACAAAAACATCTACTATGCCTAAAAATTTATCTTCAATAAGTTTTTTTAAAGCTAAAGCCAATTCTTTTTCTTCGGTAATATGAGATATAAAAATTAATTGTTTTTCCATTATATTAATTCCTCCAATTTTTTCAGTCCCTGTTGAACTTCATCTTCAAGAGCTTTAATATCAGCCAGAATCTTACTTGGAGCTTCATACTGTACTTCTTCGTATT
>OMVC01000142.1 GCA_900314375.1 uncultured bacterium | reverse complement strand
ATCGGGTGTACTTTTTGAACTCTATGAGCAATACATAAAAATTCCCCTTTAGTTGAATAAACATTTATCTTTGATAGATCAAATAAACTGTAACGAATATTGACTTTATCTCTGATTCCAAGGATTGCATCGCTCCTATAATGCATTTTTAAGAATGTAATTCCATGTTTATTAATAGTTCTTGTTTCGGTTTTCATCATCAAATCATCCAAAACTTGAACAGGAATGTTCTGTTTTTGAACAGTATTTAACATCTCTTTGATTGTCATATTTCTATTGTTCGGACAGGGTTGAGAGTTGTGTAATTCCAACCAACTATTAATATATTTAATTGCTTCCTGAACTGTAGGAATGTGATTATTTGTTAATCTTTTGTGCCATTCTTTGTGTAAATGTTCGCCTCGCTTTAACCACGCCGGCTTATCTTCAATACAAGTTCCAATGTAACTCGGCATTCCTTTTTCAAGTTCTTCCTGAAATTCTCTAAAAAATCTTTCTATTACTTTGGCTCTTGCGTTGTAAGGTTTAGCAAAAACGGAGTGGATGTTCAGATTCGCATACACTCCGTTAAAGCCATCCTCCTCAAAATCGCAACTTTGAAAAAATCGAGATTTAAAAGCCTTTCCGTTATCTTGATAAACCACTTTAGGAATCATACCTAAATTTAAAATGGCATTACGCAGAGCAGATGCAATGCATTGAGTGCTTTCTGTCATCATAATTTCGTAACCGATTAATGCCGTAGATTTCCAATCTAAAAATCCGACAAGAGTTGCTCTTGTCGGTTTACCGTTAAATGGATTAATAACTTGAAAGTTTAGAACATGACCATCTGCCACGATTACATCCCCAACCTCAATTTTAGAAATATCTCTTTCAATATATGGTTCAACTTTATCGTGATATGCTTTCATACCCTCACGTCTCAAAACCCACTCTGCATAATTATTTTTTCTAAAATGTTCCGCATATCTTTTGAAAGATAAATCACAGGGAAGACATTCATAGCCTCGTTTTTTTAATATTTCTTTTGTTAGTTTAATTGCTTTACCATAATTATACTGACTCGGATGTAATAAAAATGTCAGTAAAATATGTTTCATTTCATCATTTAATATTGAATTATATTCCCCTTGACGAGTCCATTTATATTTTGGTTGTAAACATTCTGCCGACTCATGTTTTTCAAAAGCCTGAACCCAACGGTGCAAAGTTCCAATTGATATAGTTCCGATAAATTTATATGCTTTGGGCAAATATAATCCTGAATTATATAAATCTAAAAATACAGAATCAGCCTCTTTTTTAGTTGAATATTTTTTTCTTAATTTTTGCAAAGCAACTACAATGTTGGTTCTGAAGTTTGCGGTCAATTTTGCACTATCAGAAACAAACTGTGCCGGCTGATAATTTCTCGGAATAAGAGCTGTTGATTTCTTTTCACTCTCTAATAATAATTTTTGAGTTTCAGGTTCTAAACTTGAAAATAATATTTCATAGCTCGTTCCACCACTAACCTTGACCTCTCTTGAAATATATCCACTTTCAGGATCATTTAATTTTAATCTAATAGCACGAGTGGAGGTTAAACCTTTAGCCTCTGCGATATCCTTTATATTAATATATAAGTCATTATTATTCATGGCACAAACACTTTACCTCTGAAGATAAAGCATTGGAACACGACTTCCGAGCATTGTGTCAGTTTCGTATCAATTATTTTTTTTATTTTCTCAAAATTGTCGGACACATTTTCCCCGATTTTTTGGCAAATTTTTCAAAACGGTCGAAAACGGACTTGCCGAAAATCTCAAAGTAACCGCCAATCTCGCACTACATGTCCGTTGCCGCTATTACTGCATTTTAGCCATTAAAAATTTTTGAAACTTCGTCCGAACAAAGTCCGTTTTCGTCCAGTTTGAGATAGGGGTAATTAACAAACTTCCGACAGAAAAAATCCTAATTTTCTGCACCTTTCCGCCAACAATCTCAAACTAACCGCCAATCCCAAAATGGACTGAAAAATACA
>OMVC01000141.1 GCA_900314375.1 uncultured bacterium | reverse complement strand
GGGAATAATTAATTATTTCATTCTGTTGTTCAGATGTTGCTACAGGAATTGGCAGATTTTCAATATGAGAGCGCAATAGCTTTACGGATTTAAAAACTTTTTTAAAATAGAATGATATAATTTTTGAATTTAATATTGCCAAAATGTACTTGATATTATACCCTTCAATATTCGGGATCAGTATGTTGCAACTGTTAAGAGTTAAAGTTTTTTTATTATCATAAGCAAATACAGGCTCATTTGAGATAAATTTATAAATAAGTTTTTCTTTTGCACGATACAATTCTATCGGAGCAATTTGCTGAAATTTATCAGGTTCAAATTTTATATAATTATACGGCGCAGAAATTTTATATTTAGTAATGTTTTTGCCGGTTAAAATTATTTCAGAACCTTCAAATGGTGAAGATTCAAGCAATTCTTTATTATTGCCCGTAACAATTCCGAGAGCAAATTCTGCGTTATTTTTTAAAAATATCCTGTTATCATTATTGCCGTTTATTTTTTGGATAATTGCATGTTCTTCATCCGACACGACATATAATAAATTATCCGTTTTTTTATAAGTAGTTTTAAAAGTCCGCATACCGTCATTTACTATAACGTTTTTGCCATCAAAAGCCTGTTGTGTATTTTTTATTTTCAAAATAACAGAAGGACATTGAACACCGTTAAAAGCCTCATTGAGATACTCCAAATATTCAACGGAATTATTTTCACAAATAATATCACGGACAGGTTTGTGTGATTTTACGTTTAATATGGCTTCCGGCAAAATAAAAGAAAGATATCCACCGATTTTCAAGTCTGAAAGCGCCTTTTCCGTAATTACATCATATGATTCAAATTTATCATTTTTTGCGCAACGATAATTTTTATTTATATAATTTTTTGTTTTTTCGTCATACTTTGCTCCCCACGGAGGATTTCCAATGATATAATCATATTTTATATCTTTATACGTCGTTAAGTAATCACTGCAAGTTATATTTTTATAAAGAATATTTTTATCAGGGGCATTATATTTTATTGCAAGGTTCATTCTGGTTATTTTAACACTTAGCAGATCAATATCATTGCCATATATATTTCTTAAATTTACATGATCAGGCAGGTGAAGCAAAAAATTTCCACAGCCGCAACAGGGGTCAAAAACTGTGTGCTCAGAATTTATATCCAAATTTTCTATTAGTTTTTTAACAGTTTTTTCCGGAGTATAATATGCACCATTTTCTTTGCGATTTTTTAAATTTCGGCAAGATATATATATCAAACCTAAAGTATCTTCATTTACGCAATAAGTATATTCATATTTAAACAAAGACTCATATTTGTCTATCAGATAAAAGTATTTTTCATCAGGTAATAAATCATTTATTAGCCAATTAAATTCGTCTGAAAATTCCCCCTCAAACAAAAATGATTTTAAATTTTCGTTTAAATTGTTTTTCTTTGATATCAATTTTATTGCGCAATCAGCAAGCAATAATTGAACCAATTCAACAGGCGGAATTATATCATTTTGAATAAAATAATCAGAAATTCCATGAATAGTCAAAATATTAGGAGAATTTTTTGAGACATATGCATCATAAAACTTTGTTCCCGATGAAAAAGTTTTATTTCTTCGAGTTTTCAATTTTTGAGAATTTTCATTTAAAAGCTCTGATTTTAAATGTTCGACATAATCATCATCAAACAGTGCAATACCGTCTTCAAAAGATTTTGGAGTAAGTTTACCCAATCTAATCCAATTTCGTGCCGTAGCCGTTGAAATTGAAAGCTCTTTACATAATTTTTTGAGTGTAATGCTTGTTTTTTCCAAAGTCGGCATAATTATACGTTAAGTAAGCTTCGTACTTCTTTCCTTTTTACTTTCAGAGTTGTAGTTTTTGGTAAAGGATTTCGAGAAATAATAACATTAGTAGGACGCTTATATGATGCCAGATTTACTGATAATGCTTTAACATCAAGTTTTATCATGCGTTCAATATCATCTTCCGAATAATTATTATAAAGTTCTTCTTTAGGTACGATTACTGCCGTAACTTCTTCTGTTCCGTCTTTTGAACCAAAGTTTCTTGAGGTTCCAAGTACGCAAGTTTCAGCTATATAATGGCTTTCTTCCAAGATTGCTTCAACTTCTTCAGGGAATACTTTCTTTCCGCCTTGAAGAACAATCATGTTTTTAATACGACCCGTAATATAAATATGTCCGCGTTTGTCAATATTTGCAATGTCGCCTGTATGTAACCACCCTTCAGAATCAATAACTTCTGCCGTTAATTCAGGTTGGTTATGATACCCTTTCATAACAGACGGACTGCGTAACCATAATTCCCCTGTTTCCGGAACTATTTTTGCTTCAAAGTGTCTCAACGGACGACCAACTGAATCCAATTTGTTGCGTTGATCTATATTTACCGATACAACAGGACTTGTTTCTGATAGCCCATACCCTTGGTATACCATAATACCTATTCTTTCAAAGAAATCAGCGACCTCTAAATCCAAAGGCGCTCCGCCTGATATACACCCGAAAAATTGACCGCCCATACTGTCATGAATTTTTTTAAACATCATTCGTTTTATTTTGTATGACGGTATGAATTTTGCAATTTTGTACATTACATTAAATAATACGGATGTCAATTTCGGAGCCGTACTGATTTGTTTTTCAATCCCTGCTTTTAAAAGTTTTAAAAATGCGGGAACAACAATCATAAATTGAATTTTTTTATCACACATTATTGCCGAAATATCTTTCGGTTTTAAACTGTTTGTATAATAAACTGTGTGCCCGAAATTCAAGAAAGTACAAAAACCTACTGTCATTTCAAATAAATGATTCATAGGCAAAATCGACAAAATCGAAATATGCTGCCCTTCAGGTAATATTGCATTAATAGGATCTGTTAAATCTTCCAATTGCGCATTGATATTTTTGAAAGAGATTTCTACTCCTTTAGGTGCGCCTGTTGTGCCTGATGTATATATAATAAGCGCAGTAGATTTAGAACTCCTTTGACGCCAGATACCATCGTATTTTTCAGGAAAATCATATATGTTCGGGATTTCTCCATAGTGCGCATGTTCATCTATCAATATAATATGTTTAATCTCTGGTATAGCTTTTTGCAAGTTCAAAGCCGTTTGCAAATAATGCTGTGAAACAAGCATTATAGTCGGTAAACAATCCGATAAAATTGACTTTAGCTCATGTTCAGACAATTTTATATCCAGAGGAACAGTAATTGTACCTGTTAATACAGAAGCAAACAAGCAAGCTCCGTATTCCGGTTTTGATTCAGACAATATCGCAAGACACTCGCCCTTTTTAATATCCAAATCATTAATCAAATATCTTGCAATTCTGCGTGCTAAAAGGCTTACCCCTTTATATGTAACCTCTTTCCATCCGTATTGACCTTTTATTCCTAAAGCAACACGATCTCCATAATCCTTTGTTCTTTGTTCAAGTCTTGATAAAATTCCGCTATTTCTTTGTTCCATAATACATTAAACCCCTATGTCCATAATTTTATTTATATTACATATAAATGTCAATATCTTTAAGATATATTATATCCTTTAATATAAAATTTGCACATGAACTTTTCTGGCTCTTGCTTTATTATCAAAATCAATAAGTACAACCTGCTGCCACTGTCCAAGCTGCAACACACCATCAATTAAAGGAACATGTGTTGAATTGCCGATAATAGACGCCCGAAGATGCGAATAACCATTTCCGTCATGCCACATTTCATCATGGTGATAATACTTATCAGACGGTGCAATACGCTCCATTATTTCAGGGAAATCAACCAGAAGCCCCGGTTCAAATTCGATATTTGTTAAAGATACGGTGCTGCCTTGTGCATAAATATATATAACTGCATTTTGTAAGCTGTGATTATATACAAGATTACGAATTTGCGGCGTAATATCTATAATGTCTGTATTACCTTTAGTATGCACTGTAAAATTTTCATTAATAATTGTCATCTCATACCCCTTAAAAAAAGTTTATGAAAAACATATAAGTTTTTCAATTTTGCACACAATCTGCTTAACACAAATTAATAGTCTGTTTATATAGATGTTATAATTGTTTTAGAAACAATTTGCAAATATATTTTAATAACTATTTTTAATTTTTATGCTGTTTATTATATAAAACAGAAGATATTAGAGCGGCAACTATAAAGAACAACCCAACTAAACCCGTAACAACTTCAGGAATTTCATGAACAGTAGTAATAAGCATTATTATCGCCAATGCACCTATTGCCCAATGAGCGCCATGCTCTAAATATCTGAATTTTGAAAGAGTTTTTGTTTCAACAATAAGTAATGTTAATGACCTGACAAACATTGCCCCGATACCCAGACCGATTGCTATTATAATAACATCATTACTTAATGCAAAAGCACCCAATACACCGTCTAAAGAAAAAGAAGCATCTATGAGTTCTAAATATATGAAACTTATTAAACCCGTACATTTTACAGCATCCGTTGCACATTTTGCAAGACGCATTTGCTCGTGTCTTTCCAAAAACGCGCTTAAACCGTCTATAGCTAAAAATGTAATTATCCCGAAAATTCCTGCAATGATTACGGAAACTTTTTGTTCTTCAGGTATAACCGTCTGCAAAATTACTAATAATATTAAAGATATAATTATCTCAATACCCCTAATATGGTCTAAATACGAAATAGGAGCTTCAATAAATTCAATCCAATGGACTTCTTTTTCATGGTTAAAGAAATATGTTAAAAACAACATTATCAAAAATAACCCACCGAATGTGACAATCGGTGCATGTGCTCCTTCCAAATAATGTGCATATTTTGTAGAATCAGAAATAGCAATATGTGTGACAGTTAACATATCCAAATGAGCAAATATTGAAACGACCAATATCGGGAATATAAACCTCATCCCAAATACCGCAATTGCTATACCCCAGGTAAGAAATCTGTGCTGCCAAACTTTTGACATATTTTCTAATTTCATTGCATTTACAACAGCATTATCAAAAGATAAACTTATCTCTAAAACCGCCAATATAGACGCAATAAATATCGCGATAATCCCTCCGCCCGGTTTTATATGTTCACCCCAAAAGTATGCACCGGCTATTCCTAATATTGTCACAATTATTGAATCTTTGAAAAATTTTAACATATCACTATCCTTTTTGAAAAAATCATAGCATACAAACACACTAAAAGCACCCTCACAATTTGAAATATCATTTCATTGGAGGGCGCTTTTAATTTAAAAATAAAAATTATAACTATCTGTTATTGATATCACTTGAACTTGGTACATAGTATTGGAATGTATCAGGACCGTTTTCCGGGAATATTAACCAGAATGGTTGATTTTGTCTGATTAAACCAGCTCCGCCCTTATAATATGCAGGATATTCTTTGTTAACAGGTAATTGTTCTTCCTGAAAGTTAACATAACTAACAGGAACAAATGCAAATCCGCCGTTTTGCGGAACAACTTTACCTGTTACCTGATAGCCTTGGAATAGCATCAAGTCATAGTCCAATCTTGTATTAGCGTTCATTTGAACGTGTAACAATTGAGGAGGATTTACAGTGTTAAAATCTTCCAATGCAGAAACTTGAATAGTTTTTGCTTGAACGCTTTGTGTTAAAGCAAATACTGCAACTAATCCGATAATTGCGCTTAATAGTTTTTTCAT
This sequence comes from uncultured bacterium, assembly GCA_900314375.1. Lineage (GTDB taxonomy): Bacteria > Cyanobacteriota > Vampirovibrionia > Gastranaerophilales > Gastranaerophilaceae > Zag111. Next base: position 8,562 of record OMVC01000141.1, on the reverse strand, counting down.
TTTATATTACTCCTTTTCTAAAGTATATTACGGTTTTAAATTGTTTTTGACCTGCATTTTATTCAATACTTCCGGTCAATATAATAATAATAAAACATCAATATAAAAATTTTTGCCTCGTATTATTACCAATTTATATTTACATATTAACAGATTTTTTAAAAAAATCAATCATGCTTTGATTTTTTTAAATATTTCGCCAAATATTCGCCGGTATAAGAATCTTTACATTTCATAATGTCTTTTGGTGTACCTTGTGCGACAACCGTTCCGCCTTCACTACCGCCTTCTGGCCCTAAATCTATTATATGATCGGCAATTTTTATTAAATCCAAATTGTGTTCAATCATTAAAATAGTATTACCCTGATTTGCAAGAGCATGAAGTATTTTGGCTAATTTATCCAAATCGGCCCAATGAAGTCCGACAGAAGGTTCATCAAGCAAGTATAAAGTTTTGCCGGTAGAACGTTTATTAAGTTCAGATGCCAATTTTATTCTTTGAGCTTCTCCGCCTGACAATGTCGTTGCACTTTGCCCCAATTTCATATAATCTAATCCGACATCATTAAGTGTTTGAAGTTTTCTTTTAATCCCCGGAATATTTTCAAAAAACTCCAAAGCTTCTTTTACGCTCATATCCAAAACATCTGAAATGGTTTTTCCTTTGTATTTAACTTCCAATGTTTCCCTGTTATAGCGTTTACCTTTACAAACATCGCATTTTACATAGACATCTGATAAGAAATTCATTTCAATTTTAAGCAAGCCGTCCCCTTTGCAGGCTTCGCACCTTCCGCCCTTAACATTAAAACTAAATCTGCCCGGTTTATATCCGCGAACTTTTGCTTCTGTTGTTTTTGCATAAACATCTCTTATTTGAGAAAATACATCAGTATACGTCGCAGGATTTGAACGCGGCGTTCTGCCTATCGGGGATTGGTCAATATTTATAACCTTATCAATATTCTCAAAACCTAAAATATCCCCGACACCCTGCGGCTTTGGCTTGTTTTTTCTTAATTTATGGAGCGCAAACTGATATAAAATATCCTGCATCAAAGACGATTTCCCCGAACCGGAAACACCTGTTAATACAACAATCTTCCCTAACGGAATATCGACATCAATATGCTTTAAATTATTCAAATAAGCGTCTTTTATTTGCAAAAAGTTTCCGTTTCCTTCTCTTAATTTTTTAGGAACGGGAATTTCTTTTTCTCCGCTTAAATATTTGCCCGTAATAGAATTTTTAGCAGCAATAATATCTTCAACAGAACCTTGTGCAATAATTTTTCCGCCCGAAGCTCCCGCCTTTGGACCTATGTCAACGATATAATCGGCATTCCTTATCGTATCTTCATCATGTTCAACAACAATAAGCGTATTTCCTAAATTACGCAATTTGAATAATGTTTTTATCAGCATGTCATTATCGCGTTGGTGTAAGCCTATTGAAGGCTCATCAAGGACATACAAAACTCCGCTTAACCCGCTTCCGATTTGGGAAGCCAGACGAATTCTTTGCGCTTCTCCGCCTGATAAAGTACCTGCCATTCGTGATAAATTCAAATAATGTAAGCCTACATCTATCAGGAATTTTAATCGTGCACGAATTTCATCTAAAATTTGCTTTGCTATTTTTAATTGATATTCGTTTAAATCCAAATACAAATCCGTTATAAACTTAAATTCATCATCAACAGACATTTGGGTAAATTCGTATATATTTTTATCTTTAATTTTAACTGCAAGCGGAAATTCTTTTAACCTTGCCCCATGACAAGCACTGCAAGGCTTTGTTGTCATAAACGGTTCGATTTCATCACGCCAATAGTCACCGTTTGTGTCATTGTAGCGCTTCTCCAAAAACGGAATAACCCCGACAAAAGGCATAACTTTTGTTTGATAACGGCTTGTACCGAAATCTTTAATTTTCATTCGAATAGCTTCTTTTGAGCCGTATAAAATTATATCCTGATGCTCTTTGGAAAGTTTTTCAAAAGGGGTATCCATATCTATATCGTATGCAGTGCAAACCGAAGACAACATATCCTTGTAATAGGTTGTTGCCGGTCTGTCCCACGCATATATTGCATTATCGTTAATTGATTTAGTTTTGTCCGGCACAACCAAATCAGGATCGACAATAAAATCAGCCCCTAAACCTCCGCAACGTTCGCAAGCACCATAAGGCGCATTGAATGAAAAAATTCGCGGAGTTAATTCTTCAAAACTTAATCCGCAATCGGGACATGCAAGTTTTTCACTGTATATGTGCTCACTTTGACCGATAACATCAACAATAACAATGCCGTCAGTCTTTTTTAATGCTATTTGAACACTGTCTGCAATTCTTGATTGCGCACTTTCCTTAACGACAATTCTATCCACAACTACAAATATATCGTGACGCTTTGTTTTTTCTAATTCGATATCATCCTCGTCAAGATTATATATTTCCCCGTCAACCTTCACTCTGACAAAACCTTCATGCATCAATTCTTTAAATGTTGAAGAGTATTCTCCCTTCTTACCGCGGACAATCGGTGCTAAAATTTGAATTTTAGTACCTTCACCAAACGCCATAATCCTATTAACAATTTCATCAAGTGTTTGAGGTTTTATTTTTCTTCCGCATTTTGGGCAGTAAGGAGTACCAATTCTTGCATACATAAGACGCAAAAAGTCATAAATTTCAGTAATTGTACCAACAGTTGAACGCGGATTGTTACTTGTAGATTTCTGGTCTATAGAAATAGCCGGAGATAATCCGTCGATATACTCAACATTCGGCTTATCAAGTTGTCCCAAAAACTGTCTTGCATAAGTTGATAAACTTTCCACATAGCGTCTTTGCCCCTCTGCAAAAATCGTATCAAACGCCAAAGAGCTTTTCCCCGAACCTGAAACTCCGGTAAATACAATTAACTCATCCTTTGGAATCTCTAATGATACATTTTTGAGGTTATGTTCTTTCGCTCCCAAAATTTTTATTTTATCTGCCATAATAAATATATTATCATACGGATAATTAATTATTTCAAATAATATATACAACGAACTTTACATAATTTAGAAAAAATGTTATAATACAAGCGTATCAGCCGAAATGTTTTACTGTATTGTCCTTCCGTACGGAAAGGATAAATTTATTATGGGTAAAAAATCAAAAGCTCCGCAATATCCTGAATATTCAAACGGAGCAGTAACAATTAATGGCAAAAAAGTGGCCACTGCAACAAAAAAAGGTAATACAGTCAGCACAAATTACAACATGTCAAAAAACGAAAAGAGTATGCTCAATTCTATTCAAGGAAATATGAATAATTCCCTGAAAAATTTGTTTAATATTTCTGACAATCAAAAGAACTTATGGACTCAACAGTTGGATGCAATGAAAACACAAGGCATAAATTCCATAAATGAAATTTATACACCGATGGAAACAAATTTGAGGAATAATGTGGCTTCACGTTTCGGTAATCTGGATAATTCGGTATTTTTAAACAATTTGGATAAAATAACCAATAAACGTGCACAAGCGGTTGCAGATTTGAGCAATACACTTATGACGGCTCAAAATAACTTATATAACGAAGAATTGTCAAACAGAATAAACACGCTCTCATTCTTAAGCGGTCTGAATACTCAATTAAATAACAATATACTCGGATATTTGAACGCGGCATCCGCCAACGCAGGTTCGGGGAACTCATACAATCAAAATGCATATCAGGCACAATGGAACGCATATAACGCGAATCGTGGAAATTCTTTTTTTGATACAGCTTTAAAAGTTGGAAAAACTGCAGCCACATTTATATAGGTTGAATAAAGGTGCGTTGCGGTAACGCACCTTTATTCTTTACAAAATATTGAAAATAAAACCTATTTCTGTTATTATCAGTCAGTAAAGAAATCACATAAATAAGGGGATATAAATATGTCAGGACATTCAAAATGGGCAAATATTAAGAATAAAAAAGCAAAAACAGACGGTCAAAAAGCCGTTGTGTTTCAAAAATATTCAAGAGAACTTATAGTAGCTGCAAGACTTGGCGGCCCTGATCCTGCCGGCAATTTTCGTTTAAGAACAGCTATAGAAAAAGCAAAAGCTGCCGGCTTGCCAAATGATAATATTAAACGTGCAATAGATAAAGGCGCAGGCGCAGGTGCAGCGGATAATTATGAAGAAATCACTTATGAAGGATACGCAGCTGGCGGAGTCGCGGTAGTTGTAGAAGCAATGACGGATAATCGTAACAGAACTGCAGGCGATGTACGCTCTATATTTTCAAAATTCGGCGGCAATTTAGGTGAAACAAATTGTGTTGGTTGGATGTTTGATAAAAAAGGCTCTATCGCATTTGATAGTGAAAATGTTGATTTTGACAAGCTGTTTGAAGCATCAATCAACCTTGATGCAGATGATGTAGAAGAAGATGAAGATACATACCGTGTTTTGACTTCTGTTGAAAATTTTCAAACTGTTGTTGAAGGTTTGGAAAAAGAAGGTTTCAAAAGCACTACTGCAGAATTTACAAGAATTCCGAAAAATACAATTGATGTTACGGATGAAAAAACCGCTCAATCAGTTATGCGTTTAATAGACAGATTAGAAGAATTGGATGATGTCCAAAATGTCTATGCAAACTGTGAAATACCTGATGAAATAGCACAAAATTTAGAGGTTTAATATTGCTTGATAAAATCTCAAAATTATCACATATTTTAAACGAAAGCTTCAGTGAGAAATCACTGGAGTCTTCTTTGAGTAAATTTTTTGAACAAAATTTTTCAACAGGCGAAATAAAAATAGAAACCGATAAAAATAAGTTTCAAGAGTACGACGGCTATGTATTCCCTTTATACAAGCATAAAAAACATATTGCAAATATTGAATTCAGCAGACGCACAGACGAACTTGACGATTTTTTGGCAATAGTCGGGCAATTTATATCGCTGAAAATTCAAAATATTGTTTTGAGTAAAAAAATGCAAAAAGATATTGATTTTCACGATATGATGAAAAATATTGCAAAAATTATCGAAACACAATATGAATTGAAATACATTATTCCGCTTATTGGTGAAATGCTGGATAAATTTTTTGAAGATTATCTATCATATATATTTTTAAAAAAAGAAGACACTGATTATAATATTTTGGCTTGGCCAAGTGCATGTAACGACAATAAGATAACAGGAATTATCCAATATGTTGATAAAAATATACTTTCGGAAGATAAAAAAATATATGCAATTCCTCTAATTAGCGAATCAAAAAATGTCGGCGCTTTAGTAATAAAAACTACGGAAAAAGAAATTACCCCAAAAGACAGAGAATATTTGGAGCAATTATCTTCACAAATTGCAATAACTATCAATCGGGCAAATGTTTATGCGGAGATTTTGAAACACGCAACTCTTGATGCTTTAACAGGTTTTTATAACAGACATCAATTAGAAGAACGTATGAAACAAGAAGTTGCCAATGCAAAACGTCAACACGCACCGCTGTGCGGAATTATGACGGATATAGACTTTTTCAAAAGCGTTAACGATACATACGGTCATGCCGTAGGGGATTTGGTTCTAAAAACTATTGCAAAAGTTATCAGAGGTCAGTTGAGAGAATATGATATTGCAGGACGATATGGAGGAGAAGAATTTTCTATTTTACTGCCATTTACCGAAATACATGAAGCAAAAATGGTCGCAGAACGTTTAAGACGGGCAATAGAAAACAAAACAATCGATATTTCAAAACTCAATCCTGATATTGAAACTAAAAATATAAATATTACAATAAGTTTAGGTATATATGAATTAAAAGAAAGTGACAACGTAGAAGATTTGATTATTAAAGCTGATAAGGCTTTGTATAAGGCTAAAAATACCGGAAGAAATAAAGTGGTGGTAAATAATGACTGATAAATACGAAAAAATATGCAAAACGCTTGATGATACAAAAGAATTAGCACAAAAATTTGCACGCATAATTGAAGATGACGGATGTTTCATAAATTTGTACGGTGAAATCGGTGCAGGTAAAACCGCTTTTGTAAAAGAAGTTGCATCTGCAATCGGCATAACCGAAAAAGTTACAAGTCCGAGTTTTGTTATATTGAACGAATATCACAGTGCAAAAATTCCTGTTTATCATTTTGATTTATACAGATTAGAAAACGAAGGTGTGAAAACTATTTTTGATGAACTTCGCGAATATTCCGAAGGAAAACAGATAACTTTTGTTGAATGGGCAGAATTTTCTCAAAATCAAGTTCCTTTTGAACATATAAAAATAAACGTGACTTATGATGATAATGATTACAGAAAATACTCTTTTGAAGGTTTTGGAGATAAATGCAAAGGCATAATTGAACAATTGAGAGGATAATAAATGAAAATTTTGGTTTTTGATACCTGTTTGGATAAGATGTATGTTACTTTAGCGGAAGATGACAAAATTTTAGCATCAGAAATTGTAGAAAATAAAGACAATAAATATCATTCGGCTTTTTTAATTTCGACAATTAAAAATATATTGAAATCAAATAATTTAACCCCCAAAGACATAGGTGCAATCGGGACTAATGTCGGACCGGGTAGTTTTACAGGGATAAGAGCCTGCACAACAGTTGCAAGAATTATGGCTCAACAGCTGAATATACAAGCTGTCGGGGTTTCTTCTTTAGAGGTACTTGCAAAAATTTTTCCGGATAAAAAAAATCCTGCGGTAGCACTGGATGCAAGAAAAAATTGTGCGTATCTTTATATTGATAACGAAATCAAAGGAGCGGTACAAATTGAAGAAGTTAAAGAAAAATTAAAAGAAAAAGAATACACGCTTATAACTGATGATAAACTTCAACAGATTCTTGGCGGAACATCCTATCAGCAAAGTCAATACCCGTTGGGAGATATACTTGCTAAATTGGCTTATGAAAAATTACAACATAATAAATGTAATTGGCAGGATGTAAAACCTTTATATATTCAGCCGCCTCCTATGGGATAATTTAAAAACACTTGCAAAATTTGAAAAAAAGTGTACAATGAAGATGATAATGGTTTCTTAATAAAACCAAAAGTACACAAACCAGGAGAAAAACAATGTACGAAGATGAAAAGTTAGTATGTGAAGACTGCGGTTGCGAGTTTGTCTTTACTGCCGGTGAACAAGAATTTTACGCAGAAAAAGGTCTTGTAAACAAACCGAAAAGATGCAACGAATGTAGAAAAGCAAGAAGAAAATTGCACAGGCGTTCAAGAAAAATGCATGATGCAGTTTGTTCAAAATGCGGCGCACAAACACAAGTACCTTTCAAACCTGTTCCGGGTAAAGAGGTTTATTGTAAAGAATGTTTTAAGCTTGTTAATGAAGAAGCACAAGCTGAAACGGAAACGATTTCTGCAGAATAATAATTATATACTTAAAAAGTAAGCACTCACATAACGTGGGTGCTTACTTTTTTTACATTGAAATACAATTATTTAAAAATTCTATTGTGCTTAATTTTTCATCATAAAGATATTTGATAAAATTCAAATATGACCTGTCACGAGAGGATATAACAAGATTTATTTCAAAGCCTTCAGTGCAAAACGGTTCATAATCATACACAACATAACTGTTATATTTGCTTTTCCATTCTTTACGCTCTATTTTACATTTATTTTCGTCTATAATATCTTCGAACCAATCAAGAATGTTTTTATCAACATTTTTCATTTCCAATCGATTGTATATACAATCATTACAACTATTTCCAATAAACATAATCATTCACTCCACAATATCTGTCTTATTTAAAGTTTATATTGCGCATAAAAAAAAATAATCGCCATAAGAGGTAGTAGAATATTATCTTTATTGCTTATTTATTGTTTTTTATTATTTAATTTATCTTTTGGAATTACAAGCCCGCAATATTTGCAGGCAAACATTTCATTTGTAGAATCTAAAGGCATAAAAAAATGTTCGCAATCATCAGGATTTTCTGTTATATCATCCTTATAATCCGCCTGATATTTAAACATTTTTTTGTATTTTTTACCTTTAAAAATTTTTGTTAAGAGTTCAAATATATACATTATAAATTAAAACTTTCCGGCAACAATTGAGCAAGTGTGTATATTTTGAGTTCATTCCCGTTTTTAAGGATTATAGCAACATCTTCATCTCGGTCGCAGAATTCATGCAACACCTGTCTGCAAGCCCCGCAAGGTGCACAATTATCTTGGTTCGGAGAATATATTGCAATAGCCTTAATTTTTTGTTCTCCATCAGCAATAGCAGAACCTACCGCGTTTCGTTCAGCACATATCGTCATACCAAAGCTGGAATTTTCAAAATTGCAGCCGGTATATATTTTGCCGTTTACAGTTTCTAAACAAGCACCTACTGCGAATTTTGAATAAGGTGAATAAGAATTTTTCGATACTTCAATCGCTTTTTGCATTAATTCTTCGTAAGTCATATTTATAATAATCCTTCTGTCATTATAATATTAGCATTTATTAGAATTTTAGTATCCTTTAATCGTATGATTAAAAT
>OMVC01000171.1 GCA_900314375.1 uncultured bacterium | reverse complement strand
TGAAAATGCAATTATTGAAAAACTAAAGCTCTCATTCCCTGAAATATTGGTTAAGGGTTTCCCGGATAAACCGAGTGAATTTATTTTATTACATCAAATAGGAGCGTTGCTTGTTCATTATCAGGGAAGTAATTACACCTCAACACAGGCTCTCGGATTTGTAACTCAAGTAAATCAAAAAGAATTTTCTGTAACTATCGTCACAAGAAACCTCCGAAACAATAACGGAGCTTACGAATACCTCGATAATGTAAAAGCCGTATTAAGCGGATTTCAAATAGATGAATGTACATCTCTAATCCCTACAAAAGATTATTTTATTTCGGAAAACAAAGGAATTTGGCAGTACGGAATCAACTTCACACTAAAAACTCAAAATATACAAGAATTATAACCCCATAGGAGGATAAAATATGCCTGCATCATTTTTACATGGCGTTGAAACAATAGAAATTACAAAAGGTGCAAGAACTATTCAAACCGTAAAAACTGCGGTCATTGGTATTATAGGAACTGCTCCTATTGATGATGTTGAAGAACAATATAGAACTATAAATGAACCGACTTTAATTCTTAATGAAACAGAAGCGGTCAGATATTTTGGACAATCGAAAGCCGGATTTACAATACCTGATGCACTTGATGCAATGTTTGATCAGGGAGCAGGAATTGCAATCGTAATAAATGTTTTTGATCCATCTAAACACGAGTCTGTCGAAGATGTTGCTCTTTCAGATATTATCGGAGGAATTGATGCAATAACAGGTAAAAGAAAAGGATTAAAAGCATTTGAAGATTGTTATTCTTTATTCGGATATTATCCTAAAACTTTAATCGCTCCTGTATTTTGTGAAAATACAGCAATCGTTTCTGAAATGAATGTAATTTGTAATAAAATCAGAGCGATTGGTATTGTTGATGCTCCTGTCGGCACAACAGTTCAGGAAGCAATAACAGGAAGAGGTTCACAAGGAACAATAAACTTTAATACCTCTTCAGAGCGTATTATTCTATGTTATCCGCATTTAAAAGTTTATGATACTGAAACAGATACAATTAAACTGCAACCTTATTCTCAAAGACTCGCAGGAGTAATTGCTGCTAAAGACATTGAAAAAGGTTATCATTGGTCTCCTTCAAACACAGAAATAAAAGGAATTGTCGGTGTTGAAAAACAATTAACATCAATGATTAATGATCCGACTTCTGAAGTAAACACTCTGAACGAAGCCGGAATTGTAACTGTGTTTAATTCCTTTGGTACGGGATTCAGAACTTGGGGAAACAGATCAGCGGCATTTCCGTCATCGACTCTTCCGACTAATTTCATAAATGTCAGAAGAACCGCTGACATCCTGCACGAGTCTGTTGAATATTCAATGTTGCAATTTATTGATTACCCGATAGACAACGGTTTAATCGATTCTATCTGCGAAACGGTTAACCAGTTTATAAGAACTTTAATCGGTAGAGGTGCATTAATTGATGGCAAATGTACCTTTAACCAAGACAAAAACCCAACAACGGAACTCGCTAACGGTCATCTACTCTTCGATATTGAATTTATGCCTCCGACACCTGCGGAACGCATAACCTTTGAATCGTTTATTGATATCGAATTGTTGAAATCGTTAGGAGCATCTTAATGTACGCAATAGTAAATGACGAGGAAAATTTAGAAGTTCACACAGACGAAAACGATAGTTGTTTCTTTTGCAAGAACGTTTATAAATGCCCTCTTATACAAGCCATCAGTAAGGAATATGTGATACTGCATTATTCAGAAATTGAAATCACGAAATGCGGTCTATTTAAAAAGTAATTACTTAACCCCAAAGGAAATATTATGTCGAAGATTGAGATTAACAAACTAACAAATGCCAATGTTTATTTGGATGGTGTAAATCTGCTCGGTCGTGCAGAAGAAGTTCAACTGCCACAAATCAAACACAAAATGGCAGAACACAAAGCACTCGGTATGGTTGGCTCGGCTGAATTTTTTGCCGGCATAGATAAAATGGAATGCAAGATTAAGTGGAATGCACTATATCCTGCTGTTTTGAGGACTTGTTCAAATCCGTTTACTGCCGCAATGATTCAGGTCAGAGCATCTCTTGAAACTTATAACGGAGCCGGAAGAATATCCGAAGTCCCTGCAACAGCATTTATAATCGGAACATTTAAAGAGTTTCCGCTCGGCAATATCAAACCTCAAGAAAATGCCGAATACGAAACAACGATGTCCGTTACTTATGCAAAATTAATCGTTGATAAACAGGAAGTCTTTGAAATTGATGTCCTGCAAAACATCTACAAAGTCGGAATGATTGATGTATTGAGCAAGTTCAAAAAGAATATAGGTGCATAAGTTGGAAGATTCGGTTCTTAAACAAAAAGGTATGAAAAAAGGGATTACGGAGGAAATTGCCACTCGCAAACGTGCGTTGAATTTTTATTCTTTGGCTAATATCCTCCCCGATCCTGATATTGTCTTAAAAAAGCAAGGCAAAGACATTAGGATTTACAAAGAATTACTTTGTGATCCGCACGTTTTTGCTTGCACTCAATCACGCAAAGCTGGTGTTCTTTCTTTAGATTGGGAAATAAACAGAGGACTTGATAAAGACCAAAACGCAGAAGAGGTCGAAAATTTATTAAAGAAATTAGACATTCAAAAAATTATGTCTGATATTTTAGATGCGACACAGTTTGGTTTTCAACCTCTTGAAATTATGTGGAAACGAGATAAATCAGGTCATATTATGCCTGAAAGAGTAACTGCAAAACCACCTGAATGGTTTTGTTTCGATGATGATAATAATCTCAAATTCAGAACAAAAGAGAATTATTACGGCGAAATTGTTCCTGATAAAAAGTTCCTGCTTGCACAGAATAATCCATCATATAATAATCCATACGGCGAACGCACCCTCTCTCGTGTCTTTTGGAATGTAACCTTTAAAAAAGGCGGATTAAAATTTTGGGTTGTGTTTACAGAAAAATATGGAATGCCTCACTTAATTGGTAAACACCCAAGAGGATCAACCAAAGAAGAGACAAACTCTCTTGCGGATATGCTTGAGGATATGGTGCAAGATGCCATTGCGGTTATTCCTGATGATTCAT
>OMVC01000139.1 GCA_900314375.1 uncultured bacterium | reverse complement strand
TACTCTGGAAATTGATACAGATAACGATGCTCCAACAGGCGGCAATTATATATTTAATAATACCGTCTCAGGTAACACTGTTACTCTAAACAACGGTGCAACAGTTACTCTCGGTAAGAACGGAACAAATTATGGAACATTGGATTTAGTCGGCTTAAAAAATGATGATAACGGCGGACTTATAAATGCTCAAAACCAAGCTTATCAAGATAACAAGTTGGGTGAAGTTAATCTGAATTCTGATATTAAAATTAATATAGACACAGATTTCTCCAACAGCATACTAAAATCCGATACTTTTGAAGGTACAATAGGCGATGATAACAGCGGTCAAATATTAATCTCAAAAGTTTATGCTATGGGCGATACAATAACCGAAATACCTTTAAAAATAAATGTAATCAAAGGTGCTATTATGTCTATTGTAGATTTAGCAGATGATTTTGAGGTTACTAATACCGCAAAAGTTATTCCTGCAAACTACTTAACAACATATAGTCACGACTCAACAGGCGGATATTTGAACTTGGCATTCAGCGATTTGGCTCATGCCGTTTCGCTTGATGTTGCTACAAAAGCCTACACTATGACTGATAATGAAAACGTAACTGCAAATTTAGGCACGTTAAACGGAACTTCACTTGTAATTAACGGTGGAACGAATAAAATCACAGGACAGGGTACAACAGGCGGAATTACTGTCGGTAACGGAAAATCTTTGACAATAAATAATGTTTCTGAATTCTCAGGATTTGGTACTGCCGTAACCGTATCAAACGGCGGTAATTTGAAAGTTGTAAATTCGACTCTGACAAACAATACCACCGACATAGCAAACGCAGGGACAACCGAATTCGCAGGTGGAGCTACAGTTAATTCAATCACCGGTAACGGAGGATTAAATGTAACATCCGGCACAAATACCGTTAATACAACACTTCAACAAGGAACATTAGCGGTTTCAAGCGGTGCTACTTTAACAAATAACAGTACAACTGCAACAGTTGGCGGCGGTTCTAACGCAGGAACAATAAACGGCACAGGAAATTTATCCAATACAGGAACTTTCAATAATACAGGCGATGGCACTATTAGCCAAAATAAAATTACTAATAGCGGAATATTCACATCGCTTGCTAATAAATTAACTGCAACAAACGGTATTGAAAATACGAATACACTCAACCTAACAGGCGGTGAAAACACAAATAAAATTACAGGTACCGGTGGCATAACGAATTTCTCTAATACTGCAACAAACAGTGCAACCATAGACCAAAATGTTACAAACACAGGAGCATTGACTAATAATGCAAAAATTACAGGCACTATAACAAATAACGGAACAAGTGCAAGTATAACCTCAAGTGCTGATAATTTGAACGGAAATGTTTCTAACACAGGTACATTAACTCTTAACGGAGGTTCTACACACGGAACGATTTCAGGCACAGGTGGTACGACAGTTATTAATAGCGGTACTGTTACATTAGGTCACGCAATTACAGGCAATTCTATTGAATTAAATAGTGGTGCAACTCTTGGAGCTTCAACAGGAGCAGATATTTCAGGAGCATCAAGTCTTGTAGCAAAAGGCGGTACATTAGACCTGACTTACGATAATGCGGTTTCGGATGTTAATATAGGAAATGTTGATTTATCTCAAGGCAACATGAATTTAATAATTGATACCGATTTATCAGGAACAGGTTCTGCTGATAGAATTTCAGGTTCTGCAACAGGAAGCGGAAATATTATTATTTCTGAAATCAATGTAAAACAAGATGCTACATCAATGCCAGTTCATGGGGTAAATGTTGTTCAATCTGACGGAACATTGATTAGCCATGTAAGATTAGCAACTGATCCTATGTCAGTAACTCATTTAACAGAAAGTTATATGGCAACATATAATAACTCAACAGGTAATCTTGATTTTGACAGTTCTGATTTAGCAAATGCGGTTGCATCAAATGCTGCTGAAAGAGTATATTCAATGGCTGACGGTCAAGATGAAAATGTTTATTCCGATTTAGGAGCAATGGGTGGAGCAACAGGTGCAAACGGTGCTGTTCTAAACATCGCAGGCAATGGTAAAAATATTAACGGTTCAGCTTCGGGCAGTAAAGTTGGCGGCATAACAGTTCAAGACGGTCAAACTCTTGCCGTTGGCAATATAAATACATTCAACGGATTTACAACTGCAATTACAACTAATGCTCCTGCGGCTACAACAACCGGCGGTACAGCAAATCTTGAAAATGTTGTATTCACAGGTAATGATGTTGATGTTGATAACAACGGTACGATGAACCTTACAGGAAATAATGAATTTAATGATGCCGTTACAGGTGCAACAGGCAATACAAATGTAAAATCAGGTACTACAACATTCAACGGAACTGTTAACCAAGATAAAATTGCTATTGCTAACGGTGCAACCGCAGAATTTAACAATACAACAAATTCTGATATAGAAAATTCAGGTACTGCAACAAATAACAATATTGTCACAGGTAATGTAGTTAATACCGGCAATAATGCAAAATTCGACAATGACGGTACTATAAACGGAAACGTAAATAATAGCAAAGATTTTGATAATCAAGGCGGTACTGTTAGCGGTACGGTTACAAATAGCAGTAGCTTTGATAACAAAGGCGGAACTGTTACAGGTGATGTAAATAATAACGGAGGTTCATTTGATAACACAAATAATGGTTCTATAACAGGCAAAGTTACTAATGCCGCAGACTTTGATAATCAAAACGGCTCTATAACAGGTGATGTTGATAACTCAGGAACTTTTGATAATGAAAACGGAACAATTAGCGGTAATGTTAAAAATAGCGGAACAGGTGTAATAGACACTAATATCGACAATATTGGCGGTAATGTTGACAACAATGCTATATTAAATATTTCCGGCGGTACAAATTCAAATCAAATAACAGGTTCAACGGGTACAACAAATATTAAAGGAACTGTTAAAAATACCAATACAATTAATCAAAATGAGGTTAATGTTACTGCAAATAATTCATTAGAAAATGACGGAACATTAAATGCTACAACATTGAATAATAATGGTACATTTACAAATGACAACGGCAGAACTGCAACTATCGGAACATTAAACAATAATTCAGATATTGATAATAACGGAAACTTCATTGTAAATACAGGAGCTACAAATACAAGCAATATCACGGGTGATGGAACTTTGACAAATAATGGAGCATTTGATAATACAAATGGTACAGTATCTCAGAAATCTATTAACAATACTGGCAATATCACAACAAATTCTGAAAATTTAATTGCAACTGACGGAATTACAAATGACGGTCAAATTACATTCAATTCAGGTTCAAAAACCGTTAGTGATATAAACGGTACTGCAACAGGTAATGTTGTTCTTGATACAAATGACAACTTTATAGTTAATAATAAAATCGAAGGAACTCAATTGACATTACAATCAAGCACAATGTATTTGGGTAGTAACGGAGATATTTCCCAAGCGACATCATTTAACGTAAATGGTGGTGCGATAAATGTTGCAGAAGGTAATATTACCGAAACTAATTTGGGTAATGTAAACCTTAACGGTACTGCAAATATGGCAATAGATTTCAATTTAGATAATATGAAATCTGACTCATTTATTGCAAATATTACTAATAATGGCGGTAAATTTAATATCAGTAACGTAAATGTAATGGGCAATACTCTAAAAGATAACTTTAAATTACATTTGGGAGATACAACAAACTTGGGCAGAGATAATGTGTCTTCAGATAGTTTCAGCTTACCTACAATAATGACACCTATCAGAAAAATAGCAGGTCGAGTTGAAGATGGATATTTGATGTATGCTCCAACAGGAAATTCTTACAAAGATTATAATTCAGCTGTTTTTGCCGCACCTATTGCAGCACAACTCGGCGGATATTTATCTCAATTAAATTCTTATGATGAGGCATTCAGAAATCTTGATATGAAGATGCTTATGACTCGTGAAGAACGTCAAGCATACAAAATGGCTAACAGATATGCTTCTGTAGATGGAGCACCTAAAGTATTCTCACCAACATATCTGCCGGAGAAAGAGAGTGCCGGTTGGATTAGACCATATACTTCATTTGAAAAAGTTGACCTCAAAGGTGGTACAAAAGTAAATAACATAATGTATGGTTCATTCTTTGGTGGTGACTCTCCGATGTATCAAACAAAGAACGGATGGGACTATCAATGGAGCTTGTACGCAGGTTATAATGGCTCTCACCAAACTTATGACGGAAATTCAATATATCAAAATGGTGGTAATATTGGTGCAACAGGTATTTGGTATAAAGGAGATTTCTTTACTGCTTTAACTGCAAATGTTGGTGCAAGTGTAGCAGAAGCTCATACGATGTATGGTTCTGAAAATTTCCCAATGCTGATGACTGGTGTTGCTTCTAAGACGGGTTATAATTGGGAACTGGCTCATGGTAAATTCATAATCCAACCAAGTTATATGATGTCATACACATTTGTAAATACTTTTGATTATACAAATGCCGCAGGTGCAAGAATTAGTTCTGATCCGTTAAATGCAATAAATATAACACCGGGTGTTAAATTTATTGGTAACTTGAAAAACGGTTGGCAACCTTATGCAAGTGTCCAAATGGTCTGGAATATAATGGATAAAACTGATTTTAAAGCTGCAAATATTGGATTACCTGATACAAGTGTAAAACCTTATGTTCAATATGGTATAGGTATTCAAAAACGTTGGGGTGAAAGATTTACAGGATTCTTCCAAACAATGATAAGAAATGGCGGAAGAAATGGTGTAGCTCTTTCAGCAGGTTTCCGTTGGGCTTTAGGTAAAGACAAAACAAAAGAAAATAAAGCTCAAGGTGAAATAAAACCTAACAAGACTGTAATCAAACCTGCAAAAAATAATACTCAAAAATCAAAAAATATTGCAAGATATAACGAGTTAATAAACGGAAGTAATTCTCAACAAACTCAAGATAAGAAAATTATTAAACAGCTTACACCGGCAAAAGATTCTAATTTAAAAAATACATCAATAACACCGATGCAAGCAACAATAAGTAAAATTTAGGCGAGATTCGTATCTTATATGATACAAAGCCACGACTTAAAAATCGTGGCTTTTTTTTACGAATAAAATTAATTATCAACTTTATAGCCAAACCTATGTCTAAATTTTTGCAAAGCAATTTCAATAAAAACTTTTTCATCTTCAGTAAGTTTTTTATAGTATCTTTCTGTTCGTTTTGGGCAATCTTTTATTAACCAATTTCCACTTCTTTTAAGTTCTTTTATGGGATACTCAGATTTGTAATATTCTAGCATATCATCATCTACATAAGCAAAAATCATTAATAAATTTTTTCTATCAATATCTATGTATTTACTGCAAATAAAATTGAAAAAATTCATTTTCTTTTGCTTTAATTCTTTGGCAGAAATGTTATCAATATTGTATAAAAGAGTCTCCAGATGTTCCTCGCCACGTCTTAATTCATAACCTTGTTCATCATTATTATTTTTATTTCTTATTTGATAGAAATGATAATTTTGCATTTAATTAATATCCTTTTATAAGTAACCCACTATAATTATATAAGAATAATAAAAAAAATAATCAAAAACAATTACAAAAATCGGACACATTTTCCCCGATTAATTTGACATTAATTTTGTATTTTTTGAAAGAACGTTGCCGAAAATCTCAAACTGTCTGTCCGGTTGTCTCAAACTGAGTGTCCTTTTACAGCCACTAAAAGCAAAATGCGAAATGCCGTTTATTGCGAGCAACTCAAGACAATC
>OMVC01000137.1 GCA_900314375.1 uncultured bacterium | reverse complement strand
GAAAAATACCCCAACAGGAACAAGACGTCGCGGCGGCCCTCCGGGAATGTTTTAATAAGTTAAAAAAGGGTTGAATGATTTAAAAGTTTAATCATTCAACTGTTTAACCCTATAAGGAGAATATGAGACACAGCTACAGAAAAGAATTTTACGATATATATACCAACAAACTTCTTCCAAAATTTATCAAATATGAAAAATACAGAAAAAAAATAATTACGGAAGTTGTGTTGGCAGAAATCTTTTTTTTAATAATTGCTTTAGGAAGTTTCTGGATATCTATTATAACTGTAATGAATAAGCCTGAGGAAACGGCTTTTAAATTTTGGTGTTTCATGATGTCTTTGGTAGTGGCCGGGTTTATGGTTTTCTTGATGTTTGCATCACCAATTGAGTCAGACAAAAAATTCAGAAAAAAATTGAAGGATGAGTGTTTGTCAGATGCGATTGCCTGTTTTGAAGGGTTAACAAAAGGTTATTCTGGCATTACAAACTCTCAAATTGCTTCCAGCCAATTGTTTGGTGAATTCAATGAAGTTTATTTAGATGACCAATTTTACTGTAAGTATAAAAATGTAGAATTTTCAGCCTCAGAGGCTTTATTGAAATATATATATGACAGCGGCAAGAACAGAACAGAGTATAATGCTTTCAAGGGCGTTATTATACGTATTCCTATGAAGAAAAAAGTAAATGCGCACACAATAATAACATCAAAAGGCGATGACATAGTTATGAAAAGAAACATTTTAAATGGTTTTTTAATTTTTTTAATGTCTCTGCTTCTAATATTTATGATAATATATGCAATTCCTAATAGAATTTTTGGTGAGAAAATAATATTTAATGCTTTGTCGTTAATTTTTCTTGTTCTATCTTGTCTGCATATAATTCGTAAACAAAATAAAATTAAATTAAATAAACTGAAACTGGAAGATGTAAGTTTTGATAAGCGATTTTGTGTTCAATCCCAAGACCAAGTAGAGGGCAGATATCTTGTTACTCCTGCTTTTATGGAAAAATTAAATAATTTGCAGATGTCATTTGGGACAAAAGATATTAAATGCGCATTTTTCTCGGATCAAATAATGTTTGCAATATCAACAGACAAGAACTTATTTGAACTTGGAAATTTGTTTGTGCCATTATCAAACTCAAAACAGATAAACGAATTTTACAATGAAATATCATCGATATATGATATGATAGACTATTTCAAACTATATGAAAAAACATATCGTCATTGCGAATGAACGTAAGTGAATGAAGCAATCCAGAAAAAAGCAGAACTCGTTATTACTGGCAAGACAAATCAATCCGGAAAAGTAACATGAACAAAGAAGAAAAATATAGTTACATATATATTCTTTTTAACAAAAGAAATGGGACTCTATATACAGGAGTAACATCTAATCTTATTAAAAGAATATATGAACATAAACAAAAATTTGTTGATGGTTTTACCAAAAAATATTCTGTTGATAAACTTGGTTATTATGAAATATTTGATAACATTGAAAATGCAATTATTAGAGAAAAACAGATTAAAGCGGGCTCAAGAAAAAATAAAATTAAATTAATAGAAGAAATCAATCCCGAATGGAAAGATTTGTATTATGATATTATAAATTGATACTGGATTGCCACGGGCTACGCCCTCGCAATGACGATAAACAAAAGGAATAATAATGGATTTAATAGTAGTAAGACACGCAATAAAAACATATACGACAGGTGAAGAATCATTCAACGCGCTTGATGATGTATCATTAAATGTTAAAAAAGGTGAATTTGTTGCAATCATGGGCACTTCCGGTTCAGGAAAGTCGACCTTTATGAATATGCTTGGCACCTTGGATAAACCAAATTCAGGAGAATACTATCTTGAAGGTGAAGATATGCTCCATTTGGATTCTGACAGTCTTGCAAAAGTTCGCTGCGAAAAAATGGGGTTCGTGTTTCAGGGATTTAATCTTATTTCAAGAACATCAGCCCTTGATAATGTTTGTTTGCCGATGATTTATAAGGGAGTTCCCGAAGATGAACGCATAGAGCGAGGCAAAAAAGCATTAGAAATAGTAGGGTTAAAAAATCGTGAAGACCACATGCCAAATCAAATGTCAGGCGGTCAGCAGCAGCGTGTTGCAATAGCAAGAGCCTTAGTCAATGATGCGCCCCTAATTTTAGCGGACGAGCCGACAGGAAACCTTGATACAAAAACAAGTATTGAAGTTATGGAATTTTTTGTTGAATTAAATGAAAAATTCGGTAAAACTATCGTTCTTGTAACTCACGAACCTGATATTGCGGAATACACACAAAGAGTTGTCAAATTCAAAGACGGCAAAATAGTTCTTGATATGCCCAAAACAGAATGGGCTAAACACAGAACAAGAGAAACGTAATATTAGTCGAGAGGTTGAAAAGTTTAGTGATTGAAAGGTTGAAAATATAATGCTTGATTTCAAATCAATATTCAAAATGGCAAAAATATCATTAAGAATAAATCGTATGCGCTCTATGCTTACAAGTTTGGGTATAATTATCGGCGTTAGTGCGGTAATTATAATGCTTGCTGTCGGTTCGGGCGCAAGCAAAAAAATTGCTGCGGAAATGGAATCTATGGGAAGTAATCTTCTTATGGTGCGTTCTGCTTCTGCTAAATCAGGCGGAGTACGTATGGGTTCGGGGACAAAACCGACACTTACCCTGAAAGATGCAGATGCCATTGAACAAAAAGCACGCGGAATACTTGCAATAGCGCCTTATTCTGCTGAAGGCAAACAGGTTACTTACGGAAACCAAAACTGGTCAACTTCTATCGGCGGAACAACAACTCAATATTTTAGAATCAGAAACTACG
>OMVC01000150.1 GCA_900314375.1 uncultured bacterium | reverse complement strand
TTTAATATATTGAGATAAGCTTATCATAGAATAAATTATACCAAAAAATATGTGCTTTAGTAAATATATTATTTATGATATAATATATATGAACCAAGGAGTAAAATACTATGACATTAAGAAACGAACGTGTAAGAAAAGAATTGATGCGTGATATCTCGGAAATTTTGAGAAAAGAAATAAGAGGTTTAAAAGGCGTCGTATCTATTGTAGACGTTGAAGTGTCACATGATAATTCTTTTGCAAAAGTAGTATACAGTGTGCTTGGCTCGAGTGAAGATATTGAGACAACAAAAGAAGTTATAGAAAAATCTACTCCAAAAATAAGATATAATGTAGGAAAACAATTGAGATTAAGGTTAACTCCGGAACTACGTTTTGTTTATACAAACGGGCTTGAAGAATCTTCTAAAGTCATGGAGATTATAAATAAACTTTCAAAAGGGGAAATTAAGTAGTTGTTCGGGTTTTTAAATATATACAAGCCTGAAGGAATAACATCATTTGATGTTATAGCAAGGCTGCGGAAGGTCTTGCACATAAAACAAATTGGGCATACGGGAACGTTAGACCCTTTTGCGGTTGGTGTATTGCCTGTATGTGTAGGTAAATCCACAAGACTGATAGAATATTTGGATGATGATAAGGAATATCTTGCAACGGTTCAATTCGGTGCACAAACTGATACTTGTGATAAAGACGGACAAATAATAAAAACTTATGATAACAAGATTTCAAAAGACGATTTATTATCTGTTTTAAAAGATTTTTCAGGAGAAATAGAACAAATTCCGCCGATATATTCCGCGATAAAAGTTAACGGGAGAAAACTGTATGAATATGCCCGAACAGGACAAAATGTAGATATAAAACCGCGAAAAGTTGTTATTTACAATGCGAATTTAGTTTCTTTTGATGATATTTCCCAAAGTGCAATAATCAAAATCGGATGCTCAAAAGGTACATATATCCGCTCAATAGCTCGTGATATCGGTGAGAAATTAAATTGCGGGGGATATTTAACTGCGCTTGAACGAATTAAAGCAGGAATGTTTAGCGTTGAAAATTCTGTTAAATTGGAAGATATAAAATCAATTGGTGATGTGTCAAAGATTCTTATAGAGCCTGCAGAAGTTATTTCGGGTAATTTTTATTATATGAATGAGCCTGAAAAAAAATCAGTTTCTTGCGGCATGCAAATAAAAATAAGAGATGATGCATTGATATATAAAGACGAAAACCATAATAAAACCGCTATTATTACACCTGTTGTGTTTTTTATTTATGGTGATAAAATGTATGGAGTAGGAATTATAGAGAAAGATATTATAAAAGTAAAGAAAGTGTTTGAGGTATTATGAAAAAGATTATTATACTTTTAGGATTATGTTTATTATCATCAACAGCATCGATTGCAGCAAATTGTGAGTATTCATGTGTTGAACCTTACGATATAAACGGCAAATTTTCAACATTTATAAGTAACATTACAGGCTTGAATTTTACGCAAACTAAAATTTCAGAAGCTGTATTAAAAAAGTCTATATCAAAAACTGTTAAAGGGGATAAAAATTTAAAAGTTGATATCGAATCATACAGTGCAAAAGACTTAAAAAACGGAATATTCAAGTCTTTATTGATTAGTGGTGAAAATGTGGTAGTTGAAGATATTTATTTGTCTTCATTAGAATTAAAATCTTTATGTGATTTCAATTATGTACAATATGATAAAAAGGGGAATTTAACATTTAAAGAAGATTTCCCAATGTCTTTTAATATAACAATGGATTCCGATGATATAAATAACACAATGAAATCAGAAAAGTATAAAAAAGTTATTAATGATGTGAATAAGTTGGGTTTGGGCGGTATTAAAGTTGCTTCAACTACATCATCCATCAGAGGAAATAAATTTTACTACGCATTAAATATAGAAATTCCTTTTATTAAAAAAGAGCAAAAAGTTGAAATATCTGCAGATATAAAGGTTAAAAACGGAAAAATAGATTTTGATAACACAAGATTAGCTTCAAATTCATTTAATTTGGATTTAAAACGTTTTGATTTCTTGATGGATTATCTGAATCCGCTTGATTTTTCAGTAAATATTTTTAATAATAAAGATGCAAAAGTTTACATAAAAAATATTGCAATAAAAAATAATACTATTGTAACAGACGGGACAGTTGTCGTTCCAAAAGATTAGAAGGGTATTAAACTATGAATAAAAATCAAAAATTACTTCTTGTATTTATCGGATTTTGTATGTTGGCGGTAATTGCGCTTGTTGCGTTCAATATTTTTATGCCAAAACCTGAAGTGCAGCCAAATGATATTGAAGTTTCTCAGCGCTCTCAAGAAGAAGAACCTGCCGATGCAAGAAATGATGAAAATGAGAAAGTATATGTAAATGTATATTTTATAGGCAGAAATGAAAATGACGAGGAAGTTTATAAAGCCGTAAAACGTGTTTATAACAAAGACGTAGACGGATCAAAAATAAAATTTGCTCTATATTCATTGATTGGCGGTCCAAAACCTAATGAGCGCCAAAAAGGTGTATATACTGAAATTCCTTCAGCATCTCAAATTATAAATATTCAGGAATCTTCAGAAAAAATTATTGTAAATCTAAACTCTGCTTTTGTTAACGAAGGTGGTGCAGATAGTTTGTATAAAAGATTATATCAGTTAATTAAGACTGCAAAGTTGAATTCTTCAGTACCTGTGTATTTGTACATAAACGGTCAAAGAGCTGATGTAATAGGTGGTGAAGGAATAATGCTTTCTCAACCGTTAAGTAATTCCTCGCTTGAAAATTAGGTAAAAAATGGATAAAGATTTAGAATATTATATGAATCTTAATTGGACGCTTATTGAAGGGCAAGATTTGGACTTTGAAGGCAATCCGTATTATTATATAGAAATTAAGGAAATCCCGAGTTTTACATTTTGTGCAAAAACATTGGCAAGGGCCAGAGAAAATTATAAAAAACAGTTAAAATTGTCATTAATGGTTATGTTAGAAAACAATGAGCATATAATTGAACCGGGGGAAGAAAATGAAGAACCCGATTGGGAAAATATATGCCCGTAAAAAGGAAATAATATGGAAAAAACTAATTATATCGACAGAATAAAAGAAATTTGCACATCTTCAAAGTTTATGAAGATGGTTTATTTATTTTGTTTTACTCTCGTTGTAACGGCAATAATAGCTTCCCAAAATTTCTTTTTTCAAAATATTATAGAAAACGGAATAAGTAAGAAGGATATTTATGCAAAGCGTACGTTTTCAGTGGAAGATACCAAACGGACCGAAATGCATAAACGCGAGATTGTACAAAAAGTTGAACCGATTTTGGTACCTGCAGAAGATGATTTTATAAAGACAAACCTTGAAATATTGCAAAATTCTATAATGCAAATCAGGAAAAAAACAACATCTAATGCGGAAAAAGAAAAAGAATTAAATGTTTTATTTGATTTATCAGATAATAATAAAAAGCATTTTATTGTGAATTTTTTATTGTATGTAGATGAACCGAGTTTAAGAGAAGCCTTTGATAAAGCATCGTTATCGCTTGTTAATATTTTGCATGTGGGTATCAGTGAAAATGATTATCAAAAAGGCAATATAAAGCCTTTTATACAGGAAAATTTGGTAAACAATGTTTCAAAAAGACAAATTTCAGTCATTACTGCAATGTTAGAACAGGTAATTGTTCCAAACCTTGTAGTAAATGATGCAGCAACGGAAATTGCAAAAGTAAATGCTCAAAATTCCGTAAAACCTTTTATGGTGACCTTTCAAAAGGGTGAAAAAATTGTTTTTGACGGTGAGCCGGTAACAAAGTTAAAGCGTGATGCATTAAGAGAAGATGGATATAATATTTATGAATTAAATTGGCAAGGGGTATTATCAATATTTATACTTGTGTTGTTGGTTTCTTCTATATTTTTGTCATATATAAGATTTTTTGAAAAAGATTATATGGAGCCCAGATATCTATCGCTTGCAGGAGCTTTGTCAATAATAACTTGTGCTATAGGAGTATTATTGCCAACCGGTTTTACTCCTTATGTTTTACCGATACCTGCTGTAATAATTATCGCTTCGATATTTTTAAACCCGCGAATTGCATTTATTTTAGCTTCATTAATTTTAATCGTAACAACTGTCGGTATGCAGTATAAAGCTCAATATATTATCGTATTTATGCTTTTGGCATTGATGGGAATGATTACTATTTCAAAATTAAAATATACTCGCAGATTTGATTTAATAAAAGTCGGGTTTTATTTGGGTGCTGCCGGTATTGTTGTGATGTTGAGTTTATACTTGGTTGACAAATGCTTAATTGATGTAACAAGCAGCTGGAATTTAAAAAATTGTGTAATCGTATTTGCAAATGCTATAATAAGCTCAATATTAGCATTGGGATTGTCACCGTTATTAGAAAGCACATTCAAAATAATAACTTCATACGGTTTAGCTGAATTGGGCGATCATAACCAACCGTTGTTAAAACGTTTGCAGATGGAAGCTCCGGGGACATATCATCACAGCTTGATGGTTTCTACCCTATGTGAAGGGGCTGCGGAAGCAATTGGAGCGAATCCGATATTAGCAAGAGTAGGAGCTTTTTATCATGATATAGGAAAATTAAAAAGGCCTTTATTCTTTGTGGAAAACCAATCTTATTTCAGTATAGAAAACCCGCACAATAATTTAACTCCAAGGTTAAGTAAGATGGTTATTACTGCCCATCCGAAAGATGGTATTGATTTGGCAAAAGAATATGGCTTGCCTGCGGTAATAAATGATTTTATATTACAGCATCATGGCGAAGGTATTGCTAAATATTTCTATAATCAAGCAGTAGCGGAAGAAGGCGCTGATAATGTAAAAGAAGAACAATTCAGATATTCCGGTCCAAAACCAAATCGTAAAGAAACTGCTATTTTGATGATTGCAGATGCTGTTGAGTCAGCGGTTCGAGCAATGAAGGGCGCAACATCAGAAGAAATAGAGCAAATAATAAATAAAATTATTGTAGAACGTTTAAATGATGGTCAATTGGAAGATAGTCCGCTAACGTTGAAAGATTTAAAGACTATAGCTTCTACTTTTGCCAGAATATTAAGAGGCATGCAGCATGACAGAATAAAATACCAAGAAGACATTGCTGCAGAATTTAAAAAGAACAAAATAGAAATACCATCAAAAACATTAGATGAAGATTTGGAAAAGAAGATTAAAAAGCTGGAAGAATCAAAGCCATCCTTAATTGAAGATAAAAAAGATGATTTCAACAGTTTATAAAAACAAAATTATGAATATTACGATAGAATGCGAAAATGAATATAAAGATTGGGATATAGATTTTGCTTGGGTTATAAGCACTGCAAAATCTGTATTGGAGTTTTATTTAGAGCAGAAATATATTTATAACGAGTCTTGTTTAAAGGATTATGATTTCAATTCGTTATCATTTGATTTTTTGTTTTGTGACAGTAAAAAGACCCATGAAATAAATAAGCAATATCGAGATAAGGATTATCCTGCCGATATAATCACATTTGCCGTATTTGCAGATAGTGAACAATCAGAAAGATTTGTTTTAGATGATGAGATAAATTTAGGTGAGATAATAATAGCATTAGACAAAATGATTGATGGTGCGAAAGAAAAAGGGATAGCAAAAGAAGATGAATTGGCGTTTTTTATAAGCCATGGAATAATGCATCTTTTGGGATTTGACCATCAATCGGAACTTGATTATAATTTTGTTGTGGAAAACCAAAAAAAAGCGTTGGAAAGTATAAATATTCATTATGACAAAATATAAAACACAAAGCTTTAGAAATACATTTAGAAATGCCCGAAAGGGGATGCGATTATCCTTAAAGAGTGAACGCAATATAAGGGTTCATTTGTTTGCCGGCACATTAGCAATTATAACAGGATTTTGCTTTCATTTTTCGATAATCAGATTTTGTATATTATTTATAGTTATTTCAATGGTAATATCAGCGGAGATGTTAAATGCAGCTATAGAGTTTACTTTAGATTCAATATATCATAACAGGTATTCAAAAATGGTCGGCATGGCAAAAGATATTGCAGCAGGAGCTGTTATGGTTGTAACCATTGCCGCTATTATGGTGGGCGTTTTATTATATGTACCACCGTTTTTTAAATTGTTAATGTCTTAAGCAAACAGTTAGCCTTCGCTTGTGAGAGGTTAAGCGAAGGCTATAAACTTTTTCAAAATTTGTATTTTACTAGTTATTACTTAAAACTAAACGTAATGTCGCTAAACTTTCGATAGAAAACATAACGTGGTGGTTGTGTTGCTCTTGAGAAATATTAAAAATTCTAATAATACGTTCAATTTCAGCAACATCTTTATATGAGTCTAATTTGTAAACATTTTCAATGGGGTCTGTAACTACTGACATTAAAGCATTCAATTCTTGTTCTTTCATAATAACCGAGTATCCTCTTTCCTATATACATATATATAAAGTTTATTTCAAAACAAGAATTGCCTATTTTTAATTTTTTGTGTTACATTTTGTTACATAAGAACAAAAGCTTCGAAAACGGACTTGTTTGAGCGGATGTGAGTTGTCCGTTTTGTATTCAAACATTGCAGATTATAAATGAAAGTTGCGATTGACAGGAGTTCCTTTGCCTGGCGTTTCTTGGTGGTCAAAGAAATGTGGGATGTGTATTTTTGCATATAATTTGTGCATAAAAAAAAGCCGTTTTGAAAACGGCTACCAGACTTGGGGAGGAGGTATGAAAAACTGATGTTTTTCATATCTATATTATTAATATCGACAGGAAAAATATTTTCTTTAACATAAAGTTGCAAATCTCCTCCAAACGGAGTAGATGAGCTTATATTATGCGGCGATAATGCTTGTAAAATTAAGAATGTATGAATATTTTTATGTGCTAAAATAATTTGTATAATGACAGAAATAAATAAATCGATATATTATGCAATAGTAGTAGGGAGCGGAATTTCAGGTTTATATTGCGCTTTAAAATTAGCTCAATACAATTCTGATAAACAGATTTTGCTTGTTACAAAGTCGGAATTAAAAGACAGTAATTCATACTACGCGCAAGGCGGAATGGTTGCTGTACTAAAAAATAATAAAAGCGATTCAGTCGAATTGCATCTGAAAGATACCCTGATTGCCGGAGCAGGATTAAGTGAGCCTGAAACAGTCGAATTTATCAGTAAAAATTCGGATGAAACGGTGCAGGACCTATTAACTTTTGGAGTTGAATTTGACAGGGGTGAAAACGGTGAATTTACCTTAACAAAAGAAGCTGCCCATAGCATCAACAGGATTCTTCATTCAGGCGGCGATGCAACCGGCAGAATGATGGATATATCGCTTTGTCATGCCCTAAAGAATGTTAAAAATATTGATATAGCTGAAAATATCACTCTGACCGCTATTTTGAAAAACGAAAATGACGAATGCTGCGGATTAGAGGTTTTTGATAACGCTTCTAAAGAAACAAGAGTCATATACTCTCATTTTACGATACTTGCAACAGGCGGCATCGGACAATTATATAAATACACAACCAATCCGCATGGTGCAACGGGGGATGGTTTAGCCTCCGCATACCGTATTGGCGCAGAATTAAGAGATATGGAATTTGTTCAATTTCATCCGACAGCTTTAGCAATTGATGACCCTATAAATCATAACAGATTTTTAATAAGCGAAGCCGTTCGTGGTGAAGGTGCAAAATTATGCGACAAATCAGGAAACAGATACATGTCAAAATATGACAAACGCGAAGATTTGGCGCCGCGCGACATTGTTGCAAGGGCAAATTTTACCGAAATGCAAAATAATAATACAGAAAATGTATATTTAGATGCAACAATAATTGACCATGACAAACTCTTGCACAGATTCCCCACAATCGCAGCAAAATGCAAAGAGTATGGGATTGATATTACAAAAGATTATATCCCTGTTGCACCCGCTGCGCATTACTTTATGGGCGGTATAAAAGTAGATTTAAACGGAGAAACCTCTATAAAAAATCTTTTTGCAATAGGAGAAGTCGCGTCAACAGGTTTGCATGGTGCAAACAGGCTTGCAAGCAACTCTTTATTGGAATGTGTAGTGTGTGCTTATAAAACTGCGCAATATATTACAAACTCAACAGGAACTGCTAATTTTGCGTACAATGAAACGATAGAACAAAAACATTTTGTAAATACACAAAACCTGCACGAATTAAAAGCAAAACTACAAACAACAATGTGGGAAAACGTCGGGATATACAGAAATGAAAAGACTTTGACAAAAGCATTGGATGACATTTGCGAAATGGAAAACTCGGTTTCAGCAACCCCAAATTCAAAAGAAGAATATGAATTAAATAATATGATTACGGTTGCAAAGCTCATAACAAAAAGCGCGCTAAACCGTAAGGAATCCCGCGGAGCACATTACAGAACAGATTATTTACACTCTGAAAAAGTATCAAAACATAGCAATATTAAAAAAAATTGAGATACTATTTTTTGATTATATCAATCATTGCATTAATTTTAGCCAAATCTTCTACACAACAGGTTTTTAGCTTTTTATTAATGGTTGTAATAGCAGAACTCTTATCTCCTGTCGGTTGCTCTATCAACAAATCAAACGGGGAAATGTTGAATGTAGTACAAATTTTATCAATGGTATCAGCTGTTGGCTGATACTTACACTGCTCAATATTTCTTAAACCCTGAACACTCATATCTATTTTTGAAGAAAATTCATCTTGAGTCAGATTTAATGATTTACGGAGTCTGCTTATTCCATTTGAAATCAAACCTATATAGTTCATATATATAAATTAAACTATTATAAGAAATATTAAAACTAATCATGTAGGGTATAAGGTACTACACATAATTATCCCCCCCACACACACAACAACAACACGTCCCTACGTAGTAGTTTAACAGATTTTTTACATTTTTGGTTAATAATATTTCCATATTTTATGTTTTTTACTTTTCTTTACAATGCCTTTTATTTATTCGGTTATATAAACCGGTTTTATTTTATGTTAGTATGATGTATGAATACGAAATATCAGTTTGTATTTTGGTTGTATAAATGACAGAGGATGCAGTATGTTAAGTAATTTTTATATTGAAGAACATGTAAAACAAGCCTTACAAGAAGATATAGGCTTTGGCGATATTACAACGGAAAGTATTATGACGGAGGATAAAATCTTTCATGCCCGTCTAACATCGAGAGTGGAAGGGGTTGTTTGCGGACTTGAAGTATTTAAAACTGTTTATAAGGTTTTATCTGATAAGGTTGAAGTAAAACTTTTCTTTAAAGACGGGGATAAAATTTCAAAGGGCGATATATTAGCGGAAATTGAAGGACCTGCAAAATATATTCTTCTCGGGGAAAGAGTTTCACTAAATTATATCCAAAGAATGAGCGGAATTGCAACAGAAACGAGAAAATATCAGGATGCAATCGGCGATTTGCCTTGCAAAATTGTTGATACAAGAAAAACGACTCCGAACTTCAGAGCTTTCGAAAAATATTCCGTAAAATGCGGAGGTGGTGCTTTGCACAGATTCAATTTATCGGATTGCGCAATGATTAAGGATAATCATATTCAAGTAGCGGGCGGAGTTACAAATGCTGTCAAAATGGTTAAAGCAAACTTATCACACGCACATAAAATTGAACTTGAATGTGATAACATTGACCAAATAAAAGAGGCATTGCCATTAGGTGTTGATATTATTATGCTTGATAATATGTCTTTAGATGAAATGAGAGAAGCCGTCAAATTGATAAATCACCGCGCAACGGTTGAAGCAAGCGGGAACGTAAATCTTTCTACTGTTAGAGCAATTGCAGAATGCGGCGTAGATATAATTTCTTCAAGTGCAATTGTTGCAAAGGCTCCTGCGCTTGATTTGGGATTAGATATGTAGAGTGAAAGCCTTTAAATTTAAGTAATTTATTTAATTGTAAAATTAAGTAAAGTTTTAGCAAAAAAAACTTGCCTTTTGTTTTAAAATGAATGACAATACATGAAAGAAAACGGAAGGAAAAATGTTAGCGGATAGTGTAACAAAATTTCGAATAGAAACCCAACGAACTAAAGAGGGGTATCTATCCCCTAAAAAAGGATTTCATGTCACTAATTCGGAATTCCTATCCCAACATAACAAAGATATTAAGAGACCTTTAAACAATAATCATCATGATTTAAGTTTTAAAGGTCTTTCTTTTATGCCAAAATTATACAAACCGTTGGATAAAGTATATAAGCAATCAGAGTTTGTTGAATTTACTGATAAATATTTGGGCAAAATGGGTAGAGAGTTATTGGAAAATATAACCAAAACTCATAAAGACAGAACAAGTAAACTTATTGAAGTCAGAAAAATAAACCCAAACGGAGGGAATGAAGATTCTAATTTAGAAATAGTTATAAAGAAAAAGACAATTCCTCACTTGGCATTAGACGGAGTTGTTTATCCGTTCAAAATTTTACCGGGAGATATGTTGAACGGAGTTGTCGAACTTTTAGGAAAAGTTCCGGGATTAAAAAATTGGTCTGCACAAACATTAGAAAAACCATTATTTAAAAATATCAGACAACGTTCAAAAATAGATGCCAAAGTGAATTCTTTGGTTGGTTTAATCACATACAGAGATGAAAAAATTGCTTCTGCAAAAAGCTCTTATGCAAAAAGTATAGGCAAGAAAGTTGAAGAATTAAGTAAAACTGAAATCGATAACATTATCTCGAAAGTTGATGAAAATATGGGTTCAAGCGTTTTTCAAAGTGAAATGAAAATGTTTGACCCCAAAACAGGTAATTATGACACAAAACATGAAAGAGCTTTGAACAGATTGGTTTCAGGTTTACCGCCTGCGGTATTTCTCGCAACTGATGCCTACAACTTATCAAGAATGATGGATGATGATGACAAAGCTGCTGAAAAAGAACGTAAAATAAGATTTAAACAGGAAGCAAGCAGAATATTAACAAGCGGTTATTTAACCTTAATAACTATGGGTGCTTTCCAAAAATTTATTAACAAATCAAAGATGGGTATTGTTTTAACAACAGGTATTACCGTACTTGTTACAGAAATGTTCTCACGTTTGTCTAACGGAAAACATATTACACGTTTAACTCCTGAACAAGCAAGAAAAATTAACGAAAGAGAAAACGCTCCGGAAGCAGACATTAAACCTCAACAAAATATCCCGTCAACCGGCAATCCTGATAAATCAAAAGAAAAAGCTCAACAAAAACCTTTATTATCATTTGATACCCTGATGAAAGCTTCTGCAGTAGTATTGGCTTTAGGTTACGGTATAAAAGGATTTAAAAATATCCCTGCAATTAAAAATGCTGCGATGAAATATTTTGAAAATATGGATTCCGAAAAATTAAATAAGTTAGGATTAAATAAAGAGAAAATAAATCTTGATAATGCGGTTAAAACTTTTGAAGATAAAGTTATCTACAGACCATTTACTCAATTATATAAACGATTAACAACAGAAAAATATACAGTTGATGCGAAGAAATTTAATGATGTTGTAGAAATATTAGATAAAAACGGCTTTAGCGAACTTGCTGCAAAATATAAACAAGTGGGAGAAAGTGCTATAAAAACAGAAAACGGACAACAAATTCTTGATTTAGGAGCAAAAGATAAAAAAGTCAAACCGCTTGTAAACTTTGTAATTGCACCGTTTAAATTTATGTGGAATACGGTTACGCTGCCGTATTGGATGATTGACGAAAAAATCGGAAACTTGTTTAGAAAAGCAAAACCGAAATCCGCACCAAAGGATATTGATGCGCTGGCAAAAAGTTTTGAAAAAATAAGCAGAAAGGCTCAAGCGCTTGCAAATAAAAATATCACTCAAAAAGAATTTGAAGATTATGTACAAATCAATTTATTAAAAGCATTTAATTTAGACACATTATCGAGTGTTTCCAATGCCGAATTATCAAACCTTGCAAAAACCGCAGCATCAATTGCTACAATATGGTTCTTGATGACTGATAACTACAATATGGTAATGTTGAAATCAAACGGAAACGATAAAGACGGTGCAAATACCAAATTTAAAGAAAGATTTGTTCAAGAAGGTTCAAGATTGTTCTACCAAACTTTATTGATTGATTTATTCAATTCAACGTTTATGAAATCTTATAACGGTTCATTACTCGGTATGAGCTGGGTAACATTAGCCGATACGACATTGGGTGAAATCTTAACAAGAAGTTCTGTCGGTATAGCGACAAAACCTCATACAAGAGATGAACTTATAGCCTTAGAAGAAAAACAAAATAATTCCACCGGATTTAAGAAAAAGTATTACAACTTTATGCAAAGATTAACAGGCAAACGCTCTATAAAATCTTATGAAGTAGCGCCGAAAAACGCACCTGCAACGGCATCAGCACAAAATCAAACACAAAAAGTTATTATGACAAAAAATATTATGTTCCAAAACAACGGAACACTTGACAGATTAATTAAAGAAGGCTAACACCTATTTCTTTCTGAACCTTCCGCCATAGACTTCGTGGACATCAACCACGGATACAAATGCTTTTGAATCTATTTCTTGCACAATATCCAAAAGTTTTGGCAATTCCAGCCTTGATAAAACACAATAAATAAGGTCTTTATCCTGCCCCGTATAACCGCCAATACCCTGCAAATATGTTATACTTATATCAAGTCTGTCTATCAACGCATCTCCAATTGTGGATGCGTTGTCACTTATTATTCTGACGGATTTCGAACTGTTAAATCCTTCCATTACGCTATCAATTACTTTTGAACCGATAAAGTATGTCAAAACAGAATACATTGCGCTTTCCCATCCGAAAACCAAACCCGCTGCAGCATAAATAAAGACATTAATGAATAATATAAATTCACCGACTGAAAACCCGAATTTTTTGGATACTATCAATGAAAGCATCTCTGTTCCGTCTAACGAAGCTTCGCTTTTCAATATAGTACCGACTCCTACCCCCAAAATTATCCCGCCAAATACTGTCGCCAACAATAAATCTTTTGTTGCAACTATATTGTGGAAAAAGTTCAGAGCAATCGCAAGTATCAGGTTTCCGTACAAGGTTAACGCAACAAATCGCGACCCCATTTTTTTCCATGCAATCATAATAAAAGGAAGGTTTAATATAACAATTAATAACCCTAAATTCCAATTGGCAACTTTACTTAATATCATTGAAACACCGATTACTCCGCCATCAATCATATTGTTTGGCGATAAAAACGAAGCCAGTGCAAATGCGGTTATTATTGCCCCGATTGTAATGAAGAATATGCTTTTTATTGTTTTTGCGACGATATTTTTTGCCATAGAACCCCCTTATATAAAACATTGTATGCCTTATATAAGTTTGTTACATCCTCAATTTAATGTATTAAAAATCTTATTTTTCATTTTTATTTGATTGAGGGATTATTTTATCAATATTAAAAATGCGTTCTTTTCCTTCAGGCTCTGAATTTTTATAACCTAAAATGTTTTCCAAATCTGCCTTTAAAGTCGGAATATCATCATATTTTTTCAATGCTCCGTCAAGCGAAATTGAAACATCGCCGGTTTCTTCAGAAACAACCAAACACGCAGCATTACTGGCTTCTGTCATGCCAATAGCCGCCCTGTGACGTGTTCCGTATTTCCAACTCAATTTCGGGTCATCAGTTAAAGGTAGCAAGACTCCTGCTGATATTATTTTATCCCCGCTTATTACAACAGCACCATCATGCAGCGGAGTATTTACATGGAAGATTGTCAATAAAAGTTCTGTCGATAAATTTGCATTCAATATTGTTCCGACATCTTGGTATGTATTACTCAAATCATTTTGAAATACCATTAAAGCTCCGGTGTGAGTTTTTGATAAGTATTTTACGGCTTCTACAACTTCTTTTATAACATCAATTGATTTGTTAGAAGAGTGTTTTTTATCACTTATAAACCATCTGTTAATAAATCCTATTTGGCCCAAATAACCTAAAAGTTTTCTCAATTCGGGCTGGAATATTACAATTAGACTTAACGCAATAAACAGAACACCAGAACGTATAAATACTCCCAAAATTTTCAAATCTACAGCTATCAGGATTTCGCTAAATATCCATAAAAATACAAGGACAAATGCGCCTTTTACAAATTTTTCAGAGGTGGTATCTTTTATAAATTTTTGATAACAAATCAGCAATAATGATACTATAATAAGAACTTCAAAAATATTTTTCCAGCCAAACGCCCCCTTAATATAAGAGTGCCAATCTACAATTAAATTTTGAATTGTCGTTAAAATATTATCTATCATTTTGCCGCCAATCTGTCAGGGATTATATCATTTCTGACTATATCATCTAATGTTTCTCTTTTTACAATAATTTCTGCTCTGCCATCATTTACAAGCACCATTGCAGGCTTTGACACTCTGTTATAGTTTGATGACATTGAATAATTATATGCACCGGTATTATATACGCAAAGAATATCACCCTCATTCAATATCGGTAATTCAATTTCATTAATCAAAATATCACCTGATTCGCAGTATCTTCCGCCTATTGTTACTTTTTCGGTTTCTTGAGTTTCTTTTTTGTTGGCAATTTGTGCATAGTATTGCGCTTGATATAAACTCGGACGAGGATTGTCTGCCATACCGCCGTCTATAGATACATATTTTCTGCCTTTTGGAACCTGTTTTGAACTGCCGATTGTATAAATTGTAGCCCCTGCCATAGATATAATACTGCGCCCGGGTTCTAAAAATAACGTTGGCTCATCTATATTATATTTTTTTATGGAGTTATTCAATTTGTTTATAATCAATTCACCTATTTCATAAGTTGAAGGCGGAACGTCTTGGTCTGTGTATTTCACCCCAAGTCCGCCACCAATATTTATTTCATCGAGCTTTAAATTAAACTTTTCATCCAAACGCGCAATTTCTTTGCACAAAATATCAATTTCGTCCGCATATATACTTGTTTCAAATATTTGAGAACCTATATGCGCATGAAGACCGTGTAATTTAAGATTTGTGTATTCATTCAGTATCAATTCGACGGCTTCATCAATTTGAGATAAATCAAATCCGAATTTTGAATCTAAATGTCCGGTTTGGATATATTCGTGAGTATGACATTCAATACCGGGAGTAATCCTTAATAAGATATCAACCGTTTTATTTTTACTTTGCGCAATTGTATTTAAAAGTGCAAGTTCATAGAAGTTGTCGACGGAAATTCTGCCAACACCCAAATCAATTGCTAAATTAAGCTCGTCAAAGGATTTATTATTCCCGTTAAACAAAACTTTTTGCATATTAACACCGGCTTTGTATACTGTATAAATTTCACCTGATGATACCGTATCAAAGCCTATACCTTCGTCATTTAATAGTGCGGAAATCGCGCTTGTACATAATGCTTTTGAAGCATACATAATATTGGTTTTTGGGTATTTTTCAAAAGCTTTTTTATAATCATTACAAATTGAACGAACAGTTTTTTCGTCTATTATATATAAAGGAGTTCCGAATTCATCCGCTAAATCAACTAAATCGCAACTTCCGATTTCGATATTGCCTTTTGTATTTATATTTGCGGTTATAGGTTTTTGAAATTGGTTTGTGCTTGTTGTCATTGCGGAATCCTTTTTTTTTATCTTATCATACTATTCGTTTATTTTATACGATTTTTATCATTTATTAATAAGTGAAAAATTTATCAAAATCTACATCATCAAAACTGCATAAAAGTAGAAAAATATCATCATCATCAGGTAATCTTTGGAAATTATACTGATCAAATGTCCAATATTTCGGGTTTATACCTTTAACTATTGCGATTTTTTTATCTTTTAAAATATTTAATTTCTTTTTTACGGTTTCAAGCGGAATATTTGTTTTTTTAGATAATTCAACTGCTGTTATCCCGTGTTCAGACGTGCATTTTTCAGGCGTAAGAAACATCAATTCCAAACCTACGGCTTTTAATTCTTTATCTTCATTTTCTAATGCTGCGTAATATTCCATATTACAATAATAACGCAAATAATAAAACTGTATATCCTTTATTTATTGTACTTTTTGTAGTTTTGCCATACAATTCCCAATACTGTGAGTGCGTTAGATTGTACTATTGCGTTTGTATCATTGCAGGTTTTTATTAAAGGTTTTATGTATTGTTCGGTATCAATATTTTTGTCTTCTGATAATACTTTTATGCAATTAATTGCAGAATTTCTTGTTACCCAATTTTCATTTGACAAGGCTTCAATAATTTTATCCGATAATAAATTCCCGTATTTACAAATAGCGGATATCGCATTCTTTCTTATCTGGTCATTTTCTTCGCCAAGTTTATCAAATAAAATATTAAAATTTTCTTCTGTCGGGAATTCTGATAATACGGATATTGCGGCTTGGCAAATATTTGGATTGGAAGAATTTATTTTATTGTGTACTAAATTTAAAATCTGTTTTTCATAGTCTTTATCATCATTAGCGTTTAATTTTTGTTGTTTTAAGACAATCTTTTTCCCGTCAGGATTTATTGGAGCAAAACCGGCTCTTTCAATTGCTTTTTGGGCTTCTTCAAGTGTTTTAAAACTTAAGGTATCAGACCCTGTCGGATGAGGAATTTTTTGCACAACGGTTTTATTTTTATTTTTTAACGGTATTGCGTTTATAATAAAATGTGTTTCGCCGTTGGCGTCAGTTTCTTCTTTTATTGCAATGTATTGCATTTTGTTATAACCTCATATTCTGTTCGACTTGAGAGAAAAATTCATTATAAACTTTTGAATCATATATTCTTATAACTCTGACAGGTGCCGAAGTGACGAAAGAAAAACCGTCTGCGTTTTGTAATATTTTCTCAACCGGTAAAAATCTTACCTGAACTTTGTTTTTATCAATTCTGTCAATAAAAACATTTGCATCTACAACAATTGTTTTATCTTTCATTTCTGCCATTACTCGACGTGAAGGGCTATACATCGAATATGCCGCAGCACCATAAGAAAATGCCGTATAAGCCCCTGCAGCTACCAAGACAGCAGACCAGCCCAGAACGCGTTTTTTATTTGTATAACGAGCTTTGAATGTCTTTCTTGCTCTTATATAGCCAAGCGACATATCCATATCTTCAATTATAAAATCACTGTCTTGTAATGTTGCTACAACAGATTTTGTGACTAATTCGACATTATTTGTGTCATAGCTATAAGATTGCATTTGCAATATATTTTCAGCAGTAGCTTTTTTCATCCTTACTGCCATTGCGCAATTACACGATGATAATATAACTAAAAATGATATTATTGTTGCATAAATTTTTTTCATTAATCTTCTTTCATTAATTCTTTGGCGGCTTTTTTAGCTTCTCTTTCTTGTTTTTTCAAAAGTTTTGCTTCAATTTTAGCCTGCTCTTTTTCAAGTTTTAAGCGCTCTTTTTCTTCGCGAGCTTCTTGTTTGGCGAGTTCTTTTCCCGAAAGTTCTTCCTGTTCTGCCGGTTGTTCTATGACTTTTTTTACATCTTCTTTTGTAATTGCAGGAGCTTTTTCTTCCGCTTTTATTTCTTTCGGTTCAGGTTTTTTGATGGTTGATTCATCAACCACAGGTTTTAGCTTATTGCTTGTTTCCTGTTTTATTTCCTGCGGAAGAACAATCGGAGTCTCATTTTTCACTTCCAAACGTGGTTTTACAGGAGTCGGAAGCGGTATAATTTCACGTCTTATCGGTCGAATTTTTGATTTTGTTTGTTTTTGAAGTTGTATTGCTTTATCAGCTTTTTCATAAAATTCGGTATAGAATTCTTCTTCATCAATATCATCTATAAATTGTGCGTTACCGTATTGGTTTAATAATTTGCGTTTAAAATTAGTTCTGACTTTTAAATCTTCTCCATAATCCGTTACATTGACGGTAACTTCTAATGTCGCAACTGTTACACCGTTATAATTCAAACGGGATTTTGTTAAACCGAATTCTTTTGAAATATCAATATTAGGATCAGTTGTGTCAAAATCCTTCACTCCATAAATAAATCCCAATAGCGAATTAACATTGTAAACGATATATCCTTCGTCTTGCAATGTATTTAAAATACCTTTCATCACAATAACTTTATCTGTCGATTTATAAGTTCTTGTTTGAAATTGACGTTTTTGTAATTGCGTCATAGTTGTTATAATTTCTTCTGTTTGGTGTTTTTTTGCATAAGCAGGCGCTACAGCAATAATACTTATCGCTAATAATAAAGCTAATATTCTTTTCATATTCAAAATTCCTCATAAAAAATCTGCTAATAAATATATTATAGCAGATTTTTTTATTTGTTTATATTATATTAAGTTATACTTGAACAATACCTTTATATGTGTCTTTCATCCTATTTAGTTCTTCAAGATTCATTGATCCTATATAGCGCAAATAGTCACTTCCGACTTCTGAAGTTATATCCATTCTAAACAAGGAATCCAAAGCTTTTGGCTCTAAAACATAAGCGGCTTTTAAAATATTAATGTCTTTGAATAGTGAATTTAATGCTGCCGGAGTATTGGCATATTGAATGATATCTTTGTCATGAACATAAGGTCTTGGATTATTTTTGATTAATCGCCTTTGGGTATCTATTTTATTAATAGTTTCAGGCGTTAATATTACTTCAAGAAGTTTAGCCCCTTTCTTGTTCGAAGCTATTTTTAAAATTTCTGTCATATTTGTCCTGACAAAAGGACTGGAGTATATCTTATTGTCTCCTAATATTTTTTCCAAAATTTTCACATTAGATTTTGATAACGGAGTACCGACGGTCATAATGCTATTTTGGGGGAGGTGACGTCTTGTTTGTGGAAATCTGTCCATTATATTGGGATACATGGGAACTTCATCACCTGGTCTTATTCTGCCGCATTTTTCTTCTATAATTCTTTGCGTGCGCGTGATTGGTTTTTGCAAATTTAAGGATGAGTACATTTTTACCTCCTGTTTTCTTGTTATTATTAACCCCGCTAAAAAATATATTTGCTATATTTATTGTAGAATATAAAGTAATTTTAAGCAAAAATTTTATAATAAATATATTGATTTAACAAAAATTTTGTAGTACTATTTTTCTGTAGAGTAGTTTGGGGTAATCGGATGCTAGTTTCCGCTATCGGTTATTTAAATAATAAGAAGGTTTCTCTGAAAGAGAGTGAATATTCAAATTCACCATCAAGAATTCAAACAAAGCAAGGTTTTGGAACTTTTCGTGTTGAATCAGTATCAAACAGAAAAAGTGGATTTTTAACCCTGTTATCTTCATTATTAAGTAGTCACAAATCTAATAATGTTCAAAAATTTGATGTAATGGGATAGATACTTTTTTATTGGAATAAAGTCGCAACAGTATGGGGTGCGCTATTATTAGTTATATTTATTTGATTTGTTTAAATAAATATTTTACAAGTAAAGAGCAGCAAGCAGGAATTGCAGATATAAATACAAGTACGGGTACGATGCTTGTTGCAT
This sequence comes from uncultured bacterium, assembly GCA_900314375.1. Classification (GTDB taxonomy): domain Bacteria; phylum Cyanobacteriota; class Vampirovibrionia; order Gastranaerophilales; family Gastranaerophilaceae; genus Zag111. Next base: position 10,557 of record OMVC01000150.1, on the reverse strand, counting down.
GTGCGATGTAGCCGATTATTGACATTAGAATTGCTACTATACCCCAAGAAAATCCGTTTATAAATCCGCCAATGATGCTTTTATATTGGGGTAAAACATTTTGGGCAAAACTCATTGTAATTGGAGTCGCAAACATTGTTACAAAACCGGTTATTCCAAATATTATAAATGAAAGTACAGGCATGCTTTTATAAGTTAGCATAAATAAAAGCATTAAAGGAAATGTTGTTATCATTGAAAAATAAAATACATTAGCCGTACCGATTTTGTGCTCAAGTTTTGGACTCAGTACAGATGCGACAGCTCCAAGAGCAATGAATGAAAATAAAGCCAAACCTATTTGGAATTTCGTATATCCTAACGATTTCCACAAAAATGGCAGTAAAATCGAACAGGATGTTGTTATTAATGATTTTAACATTGCGATTATATTTAATATATTCAATTTTTTATTAGAGAGTATATCTTTTAGTGCTTGGGAAAATTTGAATGTCGGAGTGGCAATTTTTGTATTGGAAAATTTTGGCACAAAAAGAAACATTAAAAAAGCCCAGAAAACTCCAAGCAAAGCAAGATATGGCATCTTATCCAATCCGCAATATTGCGCTATTGCAGATGAAAATAACGGTCCCATGGAATATCCTAAAGTGCCGCATGCTATAAATATTCCCATATTTCTTACGGTGTCAGATGTCGAAAATTTTGAAATAAGTCCTAAAGATTGCGGATGAAACAGGCTTGAACCAAGACTGCCAAGCATAATAAATAAAATCATCACTACAATATTTGTTGTGCTTGGAGCAAAAGATATAAATATTGACGTGCATATCAGCCCCCAAAAGATTAGTGCACGTTTTCTTATATTATCTGCAAAATAGCCGAATACCGGCTGTAATAAAGAGGAAAATATATGCGAAAAGCTCAATATTATTGTAGCAACCGGCATGGATATTTTAACCTGTTCTGCTATAAATGGCATAATAGGATTTAAAAAACCGGTGTAAATGTCGTTTATACAATGGCCGCCGCAAAACCATATTTGAGGCTTTCGTTCGTCTTTATTATAAATCATAAAAGTATATTTACACTAACAAATAAAAAAATCAAACTAAATAAAATTATATCTTTTGTATTTCTGATATTGCAGGATCTAATAAACGTCTGCCAACATTATCAAAAGATATAGAGCATAATATTTTATTACCGTATTTGATTACTTTTTCCACTACTCCGTTACCATATCTCGGGTGAGTAACATTATCGCCTTGTTTGAATCCTATATCAGCGGTATCATCAAGCACTTCACCTTCGTCTTCCGGAGTATAAACAGGAACAGGCTGTTCTGCAGAATCTGATGCTTCAAATTCATCTAACGTTGCAATATCGTCATCATCTTCTTCCGGGAATTGATTTGCGTCTATAAAATCTAAATCATCTTCTGTTAACGTATCAGATGTCGCCGGTTCCTCATCTTCTTGGCTAAAGAAATCAGAAGCATCTATGTCTTCAATAGTTTCTGCTTCTATAGTTTGCGAATCGTCTTGCATTATGTTTTCAACTGGTTGAACTATATTAGTATCCTGTTCCGGTTCGTCAGAAACGTTTTCGTATACTTCATCTGCAGCGTCTTCAATATTGGTTTCAATCTCTAAGGTTTCAGCATCATTTTGCTCTACATCAGAAACTTGGACTTCCGGCTCTGCTGTTTGTTCTTCTTCGGATGCTGTTAAAGATTCCGATTCAATTGCCGGAGTTTCAATAGTTTCTTGCGCAGGTTGAATTGTGATTTCTTCTTCTACAGCTAAAAAGTCATCCTCTTGCGGAGCTTCTTCAATTGCAGGGACAAAAGTTGTTTTATCTCCGAACACATCATCTTTTGTTAAATCTAAATCTAATTCTTCAATATCAACAATAAATGGTATACCTTGGGTAAGTTTTCCGTACATTATCGCTTCATTCAAATTTAGTTTTGATAAAAATGTATTATATGCTGCAAAATCATGTTGCATAGTCAATGGTGCGAACAGCAAAATGTTTTGTGCGTGCTCTTTTAATTCTTGAGCATATTTGTATGTATGACTTGCAAATAAAGTTGTGAATACATGCTCATGGTTTATTAATTGACGAATAAGTTTTTTGTCAGAATTGTCATCATTTAGCGGAACAAAGAAATATACATACTTATCAAATGTTTCTAATATTTTATGAACAAATCGGATTACTTCTTTTTGCAATTCTCCGTTTATGTCGCTTAAATTTATTACCATACAGTTTTTTTCTGTTAGTTTATCTTTCAAAATTATATATTCTTCTTTTGTATCTGCAAAAATTCCTGCCTGTTGATATTTAAGAAGTTTATTTTTTAGTAATGCTAATTCCGGCATTTGGGTCTCTTTATATTGGGCTGCAACAACATCAATAAATGAATCTATCGAAAGAAACTTATCTTCTAATGTATTTATATATTGTTGTATTGCATAAAAAATATCTTGAATGACTGCTTTGGTAGACGGGTCAACATCTTTTAATTCATAGTTAAAAATAAAATCTATCATTTCTGATGTCAATGGTAATTTAAAATCTTGTCCTAATTTTATAATAGGATAGTTTTCAAAAATAGAAGTTGTATCAATAATGATACATTTTTCTTTTAATCTGAAAAGTTGTCTTGCAAAGTTTGAAATAACGGTTGTTTTTTCATAGTCGTGTTCTGAAAATACAGTAAAATTTTGTTCAAATAATGAGATGTCAACTTTTAGCATGTGTTGTTGTTGAGCTAATTTCCCTATTTGTACCGGTGTTTCTATCGGTAATAAATCTAATAATTCGTTTGCTTCAAGTTTTGTCATTTCTGCGGTTCTGCTCGGTATAGAACCGTCATATTCATCAACGATGCCGTCATTTGTGTATGTGAATATTAATCTTGCTACTGCTTGATTTTCAAATTCATCACATTTAATATTTACAAATTGTGCAACATAAGATTTTTCTTCTGTTGCCAATGCGGTAAATTGCCCTAATACAGGTTTTTCATCTTCATTAAATGCCAATTTAATTAAATTATTTCTTATTTCGATTAATTCCATCTAAAGCTCCCGTCATTCTAGTCTTATTTTATCATGAAAATTAAGGTTTGTTACAATTATTAAGTTAGTTAACATTAACATTGTCCAAAAGTTTATTATAGATATCAATAGTGCTTGTGCATATTTTTAGATCCCTGACGATTAAACTTTTGATTGTTTCTTTATAGCTTATTAAAATGGCTTTATTCAACCCGGCTTTTGTTTTTAATAATTCTCGTGCTTCTCCCAAGAAATCTTTATCGCGAGTTCTTGTTTCAACTTTATCCGATATAAAAATAATTTTTTCAAAAGTGGTCATATCTTTTTTGCCGATAGTATGCCACCTGATTGAAGAAAGTATTTCTTTATCTTCTACTCCATACTCTTTTTCTGCAATATATGCACTTGCAGGAGCATGCAAGGTTTTTGAGCTTATAAATTCCGACGGATCAAGATGCAAAATATCATTTACAATATGTCTTAATTTTTCTTCGGGATAACATTTTGCACAGTCATGAAGTAATCCTGCAATATAGGCTTTATCTTCGTTTAATCCGTGCAATTGCGCTAATTTTTTTGACCATTCAGCTGTACCCAAAGAATGTTGATATCTCTTTGGCGTAAGTTCTTTTTCTAATTTTGCCGAAATTTCTTCCATACTAAGTTTTGTATAATTCATTTTTTTCTATATAATCCTTTACTTTTTTATCAAGATATGCTGATGTATCTTTGTTATTTTTAAGTAATCTTCTCAATTCGGTTGAGGAAATATTTTCAAAAGACAAAGTTTCGGTTTCGAATTTATAACCTTTATCTTTCAAATAATTATATTTATTTTTATCAAAATTTTCTTCCCTTATAAATACTATAAATTTTACAAGCTCTTTTAGTTTATCGGCTTCATACCATGTTTCAATATAATCAAAAGCATCCGTACCTATTATAAAATTAATTTTTCCGTCAATTTTATAAAGTTTATATAATTCGCAAATTGTCAAATATGTATAAGATTTCCCGCCGCGCTTATATTCAATGTCGGAGACTTCAAATTTTGGGTTGTTTGAAGTCGCAAGTTTTACCATGCTCAACCTGTGTTCTGATAAATCGATATCGTAATCTTTATGGGGCGGTTGAAATGCAGGGATAAAAAGTATTTTATCAAAATTATATTTATTCGCGACGTAATCAGCTACTCTTATATGCGCATTATGGATAGGATTGAATGTCCCTTGAAAAACACATAATTTCATAGTTTAATTTTACCATAAAACATAATAAAATAGGAAGGGATGCAATAATGAAAATAGCTAATAATTTGACAGAATTGATAGGACATACTCCGCTTGTAAGACTAAATAAAATTAATAACGCCCAAGCTGAAGTATTATTAAAACTTGAATATTTCAATCCGGCGAATTCAGTAAAAGACAGAGCCGCATTTCAAATGCTTGAAGATGCTGTATCTGACGGATTGATAAACGATGATACAGTTATAATTGAGCCTACAAGTGGGAATACGGGAATAGGTTTAGCTATGATATGTGCAATAAAAGGCTTGAAAATAATACTTACAATGCCTGAAACGATGTCAATTGAGCGCAGAAAATTGTTAAAAGCTTATGGAGCGAAACTGATTTTAACATCAGGTTCAGAAGGTATGCAAGGGGCTGTAAACAAAGCAAATGAACTTCATGAACAAATCAAAAATTCTTTTATTCCGTCCCAATTTGATAACCCTTCAAATCCTAAAGCGCACTACAATACAACCGCAAACGAAATTTGGGAAGATACTGACGGCAATGTTGATATAATAGTTGCAGGGGTCGGCACAGGCGGAACAATATCAGGGATTGCAAAAAGATTAAAAGAAAAAAATAAAGATGTTAAAGCTGTTGCGGTTGAACCTTACGATTCACAAGTGTTGGCGGGAAAATCTGCAGGTCCACATAAAATTCAAGGTATCGGAGCAAATTTTAAGCCGAAAAATTTTAATGCTGATTTAATTGACGAAATAATACCTGTAACAAATGAAGACGCAATAGCAACAGCAAGAGTTTTAGGCACAAATGAAGGCATCCTTGCGGGATTTTCAGGCGGAGCAAATGTCTTTGCCGCAATTGAACTGGCAAAACGCCCTGAAAATAAAGGAAAAACTATTGTCGCTATTTTGCCTGATTTCGGCGAAAGATATTTAAGCAGTATTCTATATAATTAAAAATCAATTATACCAAATCATCATCTTCAATATCATCTATCGGCAGACTAAATCCAAATGTTGAACCATGATTAGGTTGAGAATTAACAAAAACATGCCCGTGGTGGTGTTTTTCAATTGTCGTTTTAACCAAATGTAAACCAAGTCCTGTACCTTTTACGCTGTGTGTTTTATTTTCAACCCTGTAAAATCTGTCAAAAACTTTCTTTTGATATTCCGGAGCAATCCCGATTCCTTCATCACGAACTGTAACAACAACCTGATGATTACTCATATCTTGGAATAATCTGACTTTTATTTCGGAATCTTGAGGAGCATATTTTATGGCATTTGACAAATAGTTTGTCAATGCTCTTGCTATAGCATCATAATTGCAATTTACCTGCGGAATATTATCTTCCTTTTCTACTTTTATCGTCAAATTATGTTCTTTTAAAAGAGCCTGAACCTCTGCCACACAGTAATCAACAAGTTGTGAGATATCGTTTTCCGATTTTTCTATCTTCGCATTTGAATCCAAACGCGAAAAATCAAGAATATCATTTACCATATTATTTAATCTGATAATTTCGGAATTGATAGTTCCGATAAATTCCTTTTGTTCTTCGTAGTTAAAATCTTCACCATAGTTATACAATGTATCGATATAACTTCTTAAAACAGTTACTGGTGTTCTCAATTCATGGGAAACATTTGATATAAATTGAGATTTCATAATGTCCATTTCTGCTTCTTTTGTAATATCAATTAACACAATTATATATCCGACGTATTCATGACTTTGGGTAAACATTGGGGATATTATTGATTTTAAGGTTTTATCAGAAAGTTTTACATTGAAAACAACAGGTTTTGAAGACTTTTCCTCTAAAGACAGCTTTTTATACTCGTCAATTTTTTCGTTGAAACAGAAGTTGCCGTCAGAATCCACATAATTCTTTATATTTGAATTTAATAGTTGATCATCTTGCAGTTCCAATAAAGTTTTTGCATGCTCATTAATTAAAGTGACTGTGTCGTTGTTATCACAAACGACAACACCGTTTGCGATACTCATCAAAACTGCTTGAAGTTTGTTTCTTTCCAATGTCAGTTGTTCAATATTAGATTCTTCGTATAAATGAAGTTTATTTGACATGTCATTAAATGCGTTAAAAAGCTCTAACACTTCATTGCTGACTTCTTTTGCTTCAATTTTGTAACCGAATTTACCTGAAGATATTTTGGCAACCCCGTCATGCAATATCTTTAATTCTCTTGTTATTAAAAATGTATTTATCAAAACAACAAACGCAAAAACAAGCCAAACTATCGTAAATACAAACAAAATAGAAGCTCGCGTTGTTGAAGAAACTTTATCTACAATTGAACCTGATAATCCTACTGTTACATTCCCGATATTTGTATTATTTTGAAGATTTTTCATTGGTGATGTGACGGAAATATTTGTTTGAGTATTCTTTGATTTTGTTTGGTTTTGTGCTTTGTATATGCTTTCACCGTCGGAATTTTTAAATTCAATAAAGACTATATCATTATGAGATTTTAATATTAAATCGCTGTGAGCTTTTAAAAGTTTAACCGCATCGTTTTTAGAAGCGTTTTTTATAAGTTCTGCACTTTCTATTGCCAATGTCTTAGAAATAACCTGTCCGAAGTGCTGATAACTTTCATCAAGTTTTTTTTGAATATTAACGGTTGCAAATATGGCAATCGCCATAATCAAAATTGTACTGAATATAAGCCCGAAAATTATTAAACGGTTTTGTGTTGTAAAATTCATTTTTTGATTTTCATTCATACAAAGATTATAGCATAAAACTCGATAAACATTTCTTTATAAAAAGACAAATTGTTATTTATAATTTCATCCCTCATTCTAATCTTCTCTTACTCTTCAGGAGAAGGAATATATCTTACCTCTATCCCAATTTTAGGAGAGGGAAGAGGTGAGGTTATACAAAAAAGACAATATGCAAAATGCATATTGTCTTTTTTTATTGTTTTTATTTTGGGAATTATTCTTTTGTATATTCAGCATCGATAACATCATCATCAGAATTTGAAGAAGAAGAATCAGATGATGCAGAATCACTTTGAGCATTTTCGCTTTGAGCGGAAGCACCTTCTTTTTGAACTGCTTCATAAGCTTTTTGAGAAATTGCAAACATTGTTTGCTGCAAATCTTCAGACAATTTTTTCAATTCTTCTGTTGATTTATTCTCATCAATTGCTTTTTGCAGGTCAGCTTTTTGTGATTCCAATTTAGATTTATCAGCGTCATCAATTTTACCTTCAAAATCTTTTAAGACTCTTTCTGCTGAAGCTATCATTGAAGATGCATTATTTTTAATTTCTGCTTCTTCTTTTTTCTTCTTATCATCAGCAGCGTTTGCTTCTGCTTCTTTTACCATTCTGTCAATATCTTGTTCAGAAAGGTTAGACGAATTTGTGATAGTGATTTTTTGTTCTTTATTTGTTGCTTTATCTTTAGCTGAAACATTTACGATACCGTTTGCGTCGATATCAAATGTAACTTCGATTTGAGGAATACCGCGCATTGCAGGCGCAATACCTTCCAATCTGAACATACCTAAAGACTTGTTATCTTTAGCCATTGGTCTTTCACCTTGAAGAACCTGAATATCAACAGCAGTCTGATTATTTTCCGCAGTTGAAAATACTTGAGATTTTGAAACTGGGATTGTTGTGTTTCTCGGTACTAACGGAGTCATAACGCCTCCCAATGTTTCGATACCCAATGTTAGCGGAGTAACATCCAATAATACGATATCTTTAACTTCACCTGCCAATACACCGGCTTGAACTGCGGCACCAACTGCTACAACTTCATCAGGGTTAACAGATTGGTTAGGTTCTTTGCCTGTATAATCTTTTACAAGTTTTTGTACAGCAGGGATTCTTGAAGAACCACCGACTAATATGACTTCATTGATATCTGATTTTGAAATTCCTGCGTCAGAAATAGCTTTTTCAACAGGAGCTTTACATCTTTCCAATAAATCATAAGATAATTCTTCAAATTTAGCTCTTGTTAAGTTCAAATCCAAGTGTTTTGGACCGTTAGCATCAGCCGTAATGAACGGTAAGTTAATATTAGTTTCAAAAACTGATGATAATTCGCATTTTGCTTTTTCTGCAGCTTCTTTTACACGCTGCATAGCTTGCTTATCACCTGTCAAATCAATACCTTCCTGTTTTTTGAATTCTTCACAAATCCAATCCATAACTTTTTGGTCAAAATCATCACCGCCTAAGTGAGTATCACCTGAAGTTGATAATACTTCATGAACACCGTCACCGATTTCAAGAATAGAAACATCAAAAGTACCACCGCCAAGGTCAAATACTAATACTTTTTCAGATTTTTCTTTTTCCAAACCGTAAGCTAAAGCTGCTGCAGTCGGTTCGTTTACGATACGAAGAACGTCTAAACCTGCAATTTTACCCGCATCTTTTGTAGCCTGACGTTGTGCATCGTTAAAGTATGCAGGAACGGTTATAACTGCTGATGTTACTTTTTCTCCCAAATATGAAGAAGCATCATCAGCTAATTTTCTTAAAATCATTGATGAAATTTCTTGAGGGGTGTAATCTTTTCCGTCAATATTTACTTTGTAATTTTCGCCCATGTGTCTTTTTATTGATGCGATAGTTTTATCAGGGTTTACGATAGCCTGACGTTTTGCTAACTGTCCGACTAATCTTTCTCCAGTTTTTGAAAATCCTACGATTGAAGGGGTTGTACGAGAACCTTCAGCATTTGCGATAACTGTCGGTTTCCCGCCTTCCATAACTGCGACAACAGAGTTTGTTGTTCCCAAGTCAATACCAATTGTTTTTGCCATAATTTTATTCTCCTTAATTAAAATTTAATTACTATTCTCTATAATTATGTTATAACACCTATTTTCAACAATCCTTAAAAAATAAACAAAAAATTAACAATTCAAATTTTGACAAAAAAATAACCCCGAATAATCGAGGTTATTTTTATAAGTGTGTGAAAAAAATTAATTCTTTTTACCGTATCTTTTGTTGAATCTTTCAACTCTGCCTTCAGAGTCAAGAATTTTTTGTTGTCCTGTGTAGAACGGATGGCATTTGTTGCAAATTTCAACAGTGATGTTTTCAGCTACAGAACCTGTTTCTATTTCGTTTCCGCATACACATTTGATAACGGTTTTCTTATAATCCGGATGAATATCTGCTTTCATTTTTACCTCTTTCCTTCAAGATTCCAAACTTGAATAATTGTGTATTTATTTCGACTGTATTTATATTATAATGCTAAAATCATAAAATCAAGAGGGAAATAATATATTATTACCATTTTTTAAATATAAAAAACACTGCTAATACAATAAACGCAAATCCGACAAGATAATTCCATTTGAATTGCTCTTTAAGATAAAAAACTGAAAAAAAGCTGAATACAACAAGAGTAATGACTTCTTGAATAGTTTTCAATTGTGCGGCATTATACGTTTCATAACCGATTCTGTTTGCAGGAACTTGAAAGCAATATTCAAAGAATGCAATTCCCCAGCTAACTAAAACAACAGCCCACAGGGCAGAAGATTTAAATTTAAGATGACCGTACCATGCAAAAGTCATAAAGACATTGGATATTAAAAGTAATATAATCGGTGCAATAGCTCTAACCATGCTCAATCCTTTCTTTCTTATTATTATAAATAAAAATAATCGCGCTTGACATAAGTATTTTTTTTAATATAATAATATACATAAACACCAAGCCGGCATAGCTCAATTGGCAGAGCAACGGTTTTGTAAACCGTAGGTTGTAGGTTCGAGTCCCATTGCCGGCTTTTTTAGCGAAAAATTCTCAAGCCCTTGTGGCTCAGAGGTAGAGCACTCCCTTGGTAAGGGAGAGGCCGCGAGTTCGAGTCTCGCCAAGGGCATATTTTAAGCCCGAGAGAGAATAGAACAGGGCAGAAGAATAAAAAAATTAAATACGGGTAGGTGGCCGAGTGGCTAAAGGCGACAGACTGTAAATCTGTTCTCGCGAGAGTACGGTGGTTCGAATCCACCCCTGCCCAATGTAAATAGGACAATGACTTTTGTTATTGTCCTATTTACGTTAAGTCGGGTTGAAACGAACCATACTGGCCAAAGGTCAGTAAGTGGTTCGAGCGAGGAGCGAGCAGAGGCTGGAGCAGATTTTGCTTGTGGCTGAAAGCCACTAAAAGCAAAATGCGAAATGCCGTTTATTGCGAGCAACTCAAGACAATC
>OMVC01000096.1 GCA_900314375.1 uncultured bacterium | reverse complement strand
CTTTTTTGTCTGCAATATTATCTTTTTTGTCTTTTTCGGTTTGTTGAGTTTTTTCTTCTTTTGTTTTTTGCGTAATATTCGGGTTTGTTTTTTTCAAATCTTGTTTATTTTCAATATTTTTTTGTTCTCGGATTTTATTATCCTTTTCTTGAATGTTTTTGTTGTCTTTATTTTCTCCTGTTTCTGTTGGTGCAATGTTAGTTTGTAATTTGGTTTTATTTTCTTTTTTACTGCCGGTTTTATTATTTTGAATTTCAACATTTACACTATTAATAACAGGGTTTGTTACATTAATTTGGAAATTGTTATTAGGTTGAGTGTTTGAAATTTCTTTTGAAGTTTGTTTAGCGGCAGGAGAAGTTAAAACATCTGCAGTATTTGAACTTTGTGTTTGTGGTGTGTTTGATGTTTTTGTTTGAGTGTTATTTGTTTTTTGGTTTAATGGTTGTGTATTATTATTTGTAACTGCAGAATTTTCATCGGAAGAAGATAGCATACCTTGAGCTTGAGCTATAGCTTGGCTTTGCGCCGCAATTTGCGGAACTTTAGCTTGTTTAGATTTAGCCATAGCCTTTTTGATTCGTAAATATAATTTACGTTGTTGAGAAATTTCTTTGCCTTCGGTTTTTACAGTATTTTTATTATCTTTGATGTTGCCTTTTATTTGGTTGGATAATATAAGTCCGCCGGCTCCGGCAATTCCTGCAGCTCCGCCGGTAATCAGTGCTGCTGTTGAAACAGCGACTCCGTATGTACCTTTTGCAACATCTGCTACCCCTTTGACTATTAGAGCTGTACCTGCGGCTTTTGTGACAGGATCAGGACTTGCCAGCATCGGAGTTCCGGATAAAATTTCACCCTTACCTGTTGCGATTTGTTTAAATCCTTTTATTAATCCCATAGCCCCAATGACTAGTGATATACCACCTGTTGCTACAGAAAGAATGGATTGAGTTTTATTTACTTTGTTTGCTTCTTCAAGTTTTTTGTTTTGATTACCTAATGATGTAACTGATTTTGCGGCATTTATCTCTGCTTTATTTGTTCGTTTTAGAGGTGTTTTTGATTTATCAAAAATCATTGCATCTTTTTGTGCAAGATTGTCCATTTGACCGGCAAGAGCGGTTCTTTCGCCTGCAAACGGATCTTGGAGTTCTTCTTGGGCTTGTCCCTGTTGGGTACCTTGAGTATTATTTTCGTTAGTTTCTGCTTTTTGGCTTTTTTCTTCAGCTTTTGTCATAAATTGGATGATGTAATCCTGAGTTTTTTCTTCAAGTTCTTTTGCTTGAGAATATAATATTTCACCAAGTGCGACATTTGCTTCATGTGCTTTTTCCAAATCAGTTGCTGCTTTTTGCAAATTTTTCATTTCAGTAGTTAATGTTTTTTGGTTTTTCTTCAAGATTTCTTTGGTTTTTTTGACGTTAGAATTGTTTATAGCCAAAGTACCCATAGATGTTAAAGTCAGTGCGGTATTAGTTATGTTAGTTGGAATAAGTACGGTTGCCATGGCATTAAATCCCATAAATGCTCCTGCAGCAACTGCTCCAACAGCCCCTACGCCTGTGTTTACCATACCGGCGGTTTTTATTTCACCTGCGACATCAGGTCCATACCCTGCTTGTGTTTTTACATTATCAAGGTCGGATGATTCTTTTTCTGCCATTTTATCAGCGGCTTTTGATTTATTACTTTTGTTATAATCCGCATAAGCATCATTAGCCTTTGTTGCTGAATATTCATCTGTAGGAGTGGATTTTATAAGTGTTCCTGCAGTTTGATTCGGATTAGATGTTGTGGTGTTTTCTTCTGTGTTTTGAGAATTTTCTTGGGTTTGCGCAAATTTTACTATATCTGAAGATTTGCTTTCTTGAACAATTTTATTTACATCTTCTCCGATTTGTTCAAAATCTTTTGCTTTTATAATTGTTGTTTCTGATATTGTTCCATCTGAGATTCCTGCCATCAAATCATCAAGTGTTCCGATGGAAGATGTTTGAAAATTATTTACTGCGTGAGATATTTGCCTGTCACTATATGTTTTATCTAATTGACCAAAATTAATACCGGCATCTTTAGCTTCTTTTGATAATTTCATTGCATTTTCTTGTGTTTCATTGAAGGTGTCTATTGAATTTAAAAAATCATCCAGTATTGCGCCTTCTTGTTTTAATCTTGCGCCTTCTGTTTCCTGAACTCCAATTTGACCTTTTAATTGATTAAGTCTTGCAATTTCTGTCGGTGTAATTTGTCCTGACGCCTTTTTAGCAGCAAGTTCCATATATTCAGCCGAAATATTTTTGGTGTTTTGTGTGGTATCTTTTGCTTTACTTTCAAATTTTGATTTTTGGGTTTTGGCTTCCTCTACTGAATTTTCTATTTTTTCAGCTTCTTCTACAGCCTTTTTTTGTTCTTTGTTTGCTCGCGTTATATAACTTTGGGCTTGTGCGCGTAATTTATTGATATCTGATTCGCCTGCAACTTCTGATGTAGAAGAATTATCATCGTTTTCCGCATTATCTGAAACAATTACATAAGCGGTTACATCGGATTCTTGTTGTGCTTTTGCCCAGCCTAATACGTTTTTGGGTACATTCACACCGTTATCAGCCATTGCAATAATTTCTTCATAAGAGAATTCACTCCATTCAGGGTCCGGAACACTATTGTTCATATCATATAAAACAAGTGCTAAATGTGAGTTATTACGTGCGGTTTGCAGGTTTGTGAGATATTTTTGGGCATAATCTAAATAATATTTATCAGTAAAATATTGGCTGCCTGTTTCATTATTTTTTTCGTGCTGTCCTTTTAATTTTTTGGCAAATTCAATAACTTCCGCACTATATTCAGAAAGCAAATCAGTATCAGTGATATCCATTGGTGTAATATCACTGTCAATTACTGCAAAATTTGTTTTTTTAGAATTTACTTTCACTAATAATGCCCTTTGTTCCGTATATATACATGTCAAATATCGGCATTTTTCTTATAAAACTTTAGTTTTTCATGTAAAAAAATTTTTTCGGTTAACAAAAATTTACAAAATATTTTTATAAATTTATCGTATAAAAATATGATATTTTTTAGATTTTATTGAAAATGGTAATATTAATTTATATCATTATTTTATTATGTCAGACATAGATACATACAAGGCTTTAAAAGAAATTTTGACTGAGCAGAAACGCTCTCAAGAAGATATAGATGAAGTCGAAAAAGCATACAAATTCGCAAAGAAAACTCATTCGGGTCAATTCAGGGTATCAGGTGAACCGTACATAATTCATCCTGTTGAAGTTGCACGAATTTTGGCATCATTGGAAGTTGATGTTCATACTCTTGTTGCGGCATTTTTGCATGATGTTTTGGAAGATACAGACACTTCGCCGGAAACTATTAAGGAAATGTTTGGGGATGATGTTTTGAACCTTGTCCAAGGGGTTACAAAGCTCGGAAAATTAAAGTTCAAATCAAAAGAAGAACGTCAGGCAGAGAATTTCAGACGTCTGTTTATCGCAATGGCAAATGATATCAGGGTAATTTTTCTAAAACTTGCCGACAGGTTGCATAATATGCGTACTTTGAATTTTATGACACCGGAAAAGCAGAAAAAAATTGCTCAAGAAACTCTTGATATTTTTGCACCGTTAGCAAACAGATTAGGTATCTACACGATAAAAGCCGAATTGGAAGATTTATCTTTAAAATATTTGGAGCCTGAAAAATATTATGAAATAGCGCAATTAGTTGCTCAAACGAAAGCCGGCAGAGAAGAAACAGTTAATGAACTTATAAATAAAATTTCTCATGACGTTGAAAAAAGCGGAATTAAAGCGCAAATTACAGGCAGAGCAAAGCATTATTACAGTATTTATGCCAAAATGAAACGTCAAAACATTACTTTTAATGATTTGTATGATGTTACGGCGGTTCGCGTTATTGTGGATTCAATTAAAGAATGTTATGAGGTTTTGGGTATAATTCATTCCCAATTTAAACCAATCCCCGGACGATTTAAGGATTATATCGCAATGCCTAAAGGAAATATGTATCAATCTTTGCATACTTCAGTTATCGGCCCGAGATTAAAACCGTTGGAAGTTCAAATTCGTACTTGGGATATGCACAGGATTGCCGAATATGGTGTTGCCGCACATTGGCGTTATAAAGAAAAAGGTTCTCAAAAAGCTGATGCAACAACTGACAAACAGTTCTCATGGCTTCATAAACTTGTTGAATACGATAAGGAAATGAAGAATGCAAAAGATTATGTAAGCAGTGTAAAATTAGATTTGTTTTCGGATCAGGTGTTTGCGTTTACTCCGAACGGCGATATTTATGATTTCCCAAAAGATGCAACCTGTGTTGACTTTGCATATCGTATTCACTCTGATGTCGGGCATAAAACTGTCGGAGCATTGATTAACGGGCGAATTGTTCCGTTGAATACAAAATTGAATAACGGCGATATAGTAGAAGTTCTGACCTCCAAAACACCTGCTCCTCGTTTG
This sequence comes from uncultured bacterium, assembly GCA_900314375.1. GTDB lineage: Bacteria > Cyanobacteriota > Vampirovibrionia > Gastranaerophilales > Gastranaerophilaceae > Zag111. The sequence goes on along the minus strand of OMVC01000096.1, from coordinate 1,444 downwards.
GATTGGTTGACTTTTGTTGTCACAAAACAGGCTTCGTCCAAGATTAAACAGTGGTTTAAGAAAAATAACCGTGAAGAACATATCAACCTTGGTAAAACAAATCTTGAACATGAGCTTACAAAAACTGTTTTTGATGAGTATGTTAAAAATGGCGAATTTGAAAAAATAGCCAAAACAATGAATTATCAATCAGCGGACGATTTATTTGCCGCGCTTGGTTATGGTGAAACAACAGCGAATAAAATTACAAATAAACTTAAAAAACCTGAAGAAAAACCTTTAGAAGATAATTTTCACAAATCATCAAGAAAAAGTTCTAATAAAGATATTATTGGTTTGGAAGGTCTGCTATATTCATTTGCAAGATGTTGTTCTCCTATTCCGGGAGAGCCGATTGTGGGCGTTGTTACTCGTAATAAAGGGGTAACTGTTCACAGAGTCGACTGTAAAACTCTGGAAACCATTCCGCACGAACGAATGATGGATATAAAATGGGCGGGTGTTAATACTAACAAAACTTATACAACAACTATAAGGATTGAAACGGCAGAAAAACAAGGACTTTTAAAAGATGTAATTTCCGCCGTATCTGATAATAATACCAATATTGTCAGTGCAAATATTAAAACAAAAAATCATGTAGGTATTATTGAAATCGGTATAGAGCTTGATAATATAGATACTTTAAAAAAAGTTATAAACTGTATTCAAGCATTACCTGATGTTTACAGTGTGAAACGTGTTCAAACATCAGCAAATATGATAAAAAATACTTCTGCATCAAAACCGCAGAAAAGAAATAACAAAAAAAGTAAATAAAAAGAAAGGATATTAATATGGAAACGGAAGCATTTAAAAATTTTTGGCAAATATATTATTATATCGCTTTATTTGCAACAATTTTGTTTATTATAAAAATGTCTGTATTCATGCTCTTTGGTGGTGATACCGAAGTTAGTGCGGATTTTAACACCGAAACCGATACGGATACTTCATTCAGTTTTTTATCATTCCAAAGTGTTTTGGCATTTTTTATGGGCTTTGGCTGGATGGGTTATGCAGCATTGAAACAATTTAATTTATCGCAATTAACTGCATTGTTATCAGCATTGGGTGTAGGTCTTTTATTTATGGCAGGTTCTGCATGGCTTATGTTATGGGCAAGAAAGTTGGAAAAAACAGTTAAAAAAGATAAAAATACCGCAATCGGCAAAATCGGGAAAGCATATACAAAATTTGAACCAAAATCTCAAGGTCAGGTTGAAATTGAAATCAACGGCCAATTAACAGTTGCTCAAGCTGTTAATAATACTGAAGAACCAATCAATGCTTTTGATGCGGTTAAAGTAATAAAAGTCGAAAATGAATTGTTATATATAGAAAAAGTTTAATAAAGAAGGAGAAGAAAAATGTTCGGATTAATTTTAGCAGCAGCGCTGATATT
>OMVC01000136.1 GCA_900314375.1 uncultured bacterium | reverse complement strand
ATCATCCCTATCCGGTCTTTGCCATTCCAAAGATAAAAGTAAAGTCCCTGGAGTTTGTGAAGAATTAACGTATAATATCAATTTCCATTCTTCATCGGTAAATTTTAAACGCTCTTTGGTACGTTCGTCTAAAACCTCGTCAGCTTTCGCTAATAATGAGAATACCGAACCGAATTTGGCAATAGGAATATCATACCAACCTGCTTTTTTATCTTGTCTTGAAATTTGTAATAACTCTTTAAAGATTAAAACTTCAACCTTCTGTGATTCATTCAAAACGAAAGTTTTATCATTTCTCTGAAGCTCTAAAAGCCCGCGCAAAATTGGTTCTATCTGACGAATAACTTTACCCGTTTCTCTTGAACGTACAAGTACGGAAAAGAAATTTGCTTTTCTTTTTGCATTAAAGTGGAATATATAACTTCCTTGCGGTTCTTCTGTCAGTGCGGTATTTTCATCCGGAAAATCAAATTCCATACCAAATTTTGTAGATAACCAATCTTCATATGCATGAGCATCAATCGCTTTCAATGCAACAGCAACCGCATGCTTGCACCATTCATCTTTTAACGGACAATTACAACGTGCTTTTACTTCATTTTTCTTAAAAATCAAATCCGTATTGTAATGGTCCTGAAAATTGCCTTTTACTTTACCCATATAAAAATTCTTTTCAGGGTAATTATCGTATACCATGTCTTTTAGGTGGTATTCGTAGCCTCTGCGCCAATTTCCCGGTCCTGCTTGTTCTTTTATAAACTTATAATTAAATCCTGTTGTACTCATCTATGGAGTATATCTCTTTCCTTCTAAAGGAAGGTAATTCACATATAGATTAACTAATCTATAAATCCTTCACCGTACAAGTATATTATACATATAAAAATTAAAAGTGCAATAGTTTAAAACAAAAATTACAAAAGTTTATTTTTTATTTTATATAGAAATTTTTTATTGTAGAATTTTTTTATGGATATTCGGGAAGTTGAAAAATTTTGGAATAAGGTTAAGGAAAAATTGCGTTACAGTGATATCCCTGAATTAACCTACAAGATGTGGATTGAGCCGTTAAGAGCTGTTAATTACCAAAATAATACGTTCGAGCTTATCACCCCTCAACAATTATCTATGAACATATTAAACGAGTACGGTTCAATTATCAGGGAAACAGTCAAAAGTGTTATTTCTCCTGAAGCTACATATACTTTGAATTATAATGCGGACTACGGAAAAGAATATATTGTTTCGCAAAAGAAAGCACAAACAAAGATAATTCCCGGGCAAACAGAAGAAGAACGTAATGAAATCGTTGCAAAACAGCAATCACGAATGATGCAGTCCGAAGCAAATTTGAATCTGAATTTGAATTTTGATAATTTTGTAGTCGGTGACAATTCAAAGTTTGCTTATAATGCGGCTTTTGCGGTTGCAAACAACCCTTCAAAAAAATTTAATCCGCTTTTTATATACGGTGCGTCTGGTTTAGGAAAAACCCACTTGCTTCAGGCAATCGGTCATTATATTTTATTTAATACAAAGTTGAAAGTTCGTTATATAAGAATGGAAGAATATTGCAACGAATGGTTGAAATGTTTTTCGTATTCTGATGTTAACGGAGTGAGAAAATCTCGTTGTAATGATACTTTAATGAGAAAATTTCATCAAAAATTTCAAAATATTGATATTTTATTAATGGATGATATCCAGTTTATTGAATCTCGTATTAAAACAATGGAGGACTTTTTCTCTATTTTTGAGGCTTTATATACGAATAATAAGCAAATTGTCATAGCTTCGGACAGGTTGCCAAGAGATATTCCAAAACTTGATAACAGATTAAGAACTCGTTTTGAAATGGGGCTTGTTGTTGATATTGTTCCGCCTGACTATGATACGAGATTTGAAATAGTGAAAGCTTATGCAAAAGAACGCGGTGCTGATGCTGATGATGAGGTCTTTTCATATATAGCGGAGAATTTTACGGATAATGTAAGAGAATTAAAAGGGGCTTTTACAAAAGTTTGTGCTTATGCGGAAATTTTTAATAAGGGTATTACTTTAGAAACGGCGCAAACTGCCTTGAAGCTTGAAGTTAAGAAAAAAGAATTGACTCCTGATGTTATAGCAAAAGCCGTTAGTAAATTTTTTGATTTAAAACCGGATGAATTAAAAGGTAATTCCCGCAAGCAAAAAATTGCGCTGGCAAGACAAATAGCTATATATTTGACCAGAGATTTAACTCAAATGAGTTATGAAGCAATCGGAAGTTATTTTGATAAAAAGCATACTACCGTTTTATATTCTTGTGAACAAATTGAAGATAAGATTAATAATAACAAGGAAGTTAAAGATAGTATTGATGCTATAAAAGATATAATAAAGGAATTTTAATAATATGTATGATTATATAAAAGGAACTTATGTTTATAAAAATTATTCTTCAAAAGGTTTCAGTGTGACAATTGATGTCCATGGAATCGGTTATAATCTTGAGATAATAGAAAGAGATTATAATGTTCTCCCTTCAGAAGGTGAAGAATTAAAATTGTATTCAGTTCTTATTCATCGTGAAGATAAAATGAGTTTGTGCGGATTCGTAAAGCGTGAAGACCGAGATATATTTAATGTGTTAACATCTGTTTCCGGAGTCGGCTCGAAAATGGCTCTAATGTTACTTAATGCCTTTAAAACTTCCGATTTGATTTCTTTTGTTATCGAAGGTGATTATAAAGAATTAACAAAGGCAAAAGGAGTCGGTCCTAAACTTGCTCAAAAAATTATATTAGAGTTAAAAGATAAGTTAAATTCTTATTCGGCTGGAGATATAAAACAAAGAACGCCATCATTGCCTCTACAAGCTGATAGCGCAGAAGCTAATGATGCCAAAATGGTTCTTTTATCTTTAGGATATGAAAAAAGTGAAGTCGCAGCATCTGTAGATAAAGCCGTAAAAACTTTACCTCAAAACGCTGCAGCTGAAGAAATTCTTAAAAAATCTTTGCAATTATTGTCGGTTTAAA
>OMVC01000198.1 GCA_900314375.1 uncultured bacterium | reverse complement strand
CAGACCGTAAGGTCTGTTTTTTTATTGTCAGATTGTCGAACGCATAAGAGGTGAGAACTCGCCGCAGGTTGTTTTAAACCTGCCCGAGTTCGAGCGACCTGTGAGCAGAGTGCGGAGGTCTTTTCTTTGGAAGAAACGAAGTTTCTGAAAAGAAAAACCGTAGACACGTTTAATGCGAACAGGTCAAGACAGCCTCGTCGTTCCCGCCATTAATAAAAGAACCACAAAAGTGATTCTTTTTTGTTTTTATAATTTGGTGCAAAAATTTGCACCCTACCAGCTACAAGCTGTACATACTTTACCGATTGAGTTTATAATTTTAGTCCGGGATTTTTTCACAGTTATATGCAAATAGATTTTTTAAGTCATCCATCGGCAAATTTCTCACTTCTGCATAATTATCCGGATATTGTTTGAAATGATAACCCTTTGAATACAATATTGCATCAATAAAAGCACGAATCGTTCTGCCGTTTCCATCGTAGAATGGAGATATTCCGAGCAAATGTTTATATGATTGTGCACAAAATAAAAACAAATCGTCTTTATTATAGTTTCTATGAAGCCATGCCATAAATTTATCTAATCTTTTGTCAGTACCTATTTGTTCCGGATATAATTTGAGTTTGTCTGTTTGGGATTGTATTATTATCCCTGAATGATCTTCACAAGGATAACGAGTGCCATTTCTTGCTTGATATTCTAAATCTTTAGTAATTATTTTATTAAGTTCTATCAGAAAATTTACATCAGGACACTCATTTTTTTTCACATTTTCATATAGGTATTTGTATGCATCTTCACGATTTTTTGTTGCAATCTCCTTAAATGACGGATCTGTAATAGTTCTGCTTAAATTACCTATGTCCGGATGTTTTATTCCAATTTTATCTGAAAAGTCAGCTACTTTGACTCTTGTGGACTTAAAAATTTTTACCCAATAATCAAAGAATAAATTTAAACATTTCATTAATTCATCTTTATTACTTTTAATGCTGATGTCAAGTTGTTCTAATTTTTCTATTATAGCAATCATCGCATTGCTATTTAAATAATTAGTTTGAATTATACGTAAAAATTCTTTCAGGCACGGCTGCATATCCGTATCGTGCATATCAAAAGACCTAATTGTGTCACCTAAGTTTTTCGTATTCTTATGAAGATTACTAATTACATCTTGGTTATGTGGATTAAGTCCAAAAGAAATATTATATTTATAATTATTTTGAGGTTTTATTTTATTTAACATAAGTGCAACTTTTACAAATATTTAATGTCAAATATTCTTTTTTCATACATACATTTCTTAAAACGTATAAAAATAAAATTTGCTAGTAAAGTATAACCATTTTGAGATTGTTACATCTTTAGACATAAATTCATATTTATGCTACCATATCTATTGAAGATATGAGATAGCATATCTTTCGGGTTACTGGGGTATCGTTTAGATGTTCGTAATATTTCTTAAAAAGTTCGAACCTAGAAGCGTCAACCCCGATTAAAATACCGATAGATTTTTCCTATCGGTATTTTAATATGTACGATAGAGGTGAGAAGCTCGGTTTTCGAGTTCGGCGGATTCCCGTACGTATTGAGCGAAGCGAAATTCGGATAGCGAGGAAATTGAGCCGGCTTGAACCAAAGGTTCAAAGGCGAGACTTTCCGAGCGTGGAGGAAATCCAAGATAAGCCTCGTCGTTCCCGAATTAAAAAGAGAGTCCGTCAGGGCTCTTTTTTTAATGGCTGAAATGGTAGTGGCGAGAAACGCCTATGCGAGTTGAGGATTTAGACAAGAGTGCAGTGAGCGTCAAATCACAGTAATAAAAAGTTTGCGAAAACAACAATCGGTCCGACGGACAAATGAGTAAACTTTTTCCTGAAGTTTTGATAATAAGTAAAGCGAACGTAACTCGTCCCCGTGAAACCGTTGTAATGAGTGGGAATTTTGCGCAAGCAAAATTTAACGAATGCAAACGGTTGAACCGTCAATAATCCGATACACGAGCCTCGTCGTTCCCGCCATTTACAATAAAAAACAGACCGCCAAGTCTGTTTTTTATTTATTTAAACGATGTATTGCAATGCACCTTATTTTTATCAATTTTTCTCAGATATTTTAATATTTATGCTGACACATTTAGCTTATTTTTATAATCTTGATAAGAATTAAATTCATTGACCATTTCTAATGGAGTTTCTTTTCCATTGTAAATAAATGTATCCTTTGGAAATTCCGTTTTTGTTCCCCAAGCATTAGAAACACGACTTGCACTTCCATCTTTATTAAATGTATAAGTACATTCTTCATCTATCATATTAGGGTCATCATAATTAATAATCGTTGAACCATTGTTATTATTTGTTACAGTTAACATTGAATTAGTAATTGGATTTATCGCCATATAAACCACCTTTCAATTAAAAACACACACTATTTACATTGTAATAAAAACAAAAAAAAAAGAAATTGCCTAATGCTTAGAGAATGTTTCAATTTTGTTACAATTCATCATGCAACAAATCAAGTTTTTCAATCATAGAGCAGATTTTGGCTATATTTGGAGCAAATAAATGTTTTATAAATCTATTTACAAATAGTCAGTAGGGTTGACTTTAGTCAACCATTTCAAAATATTTGGTAGACTGAAATCTACCCTACCTGCTGTACCAAACTAAAAATTTCACAATCCCTTGAACAAAAAAGCAAGAGTCTGAAACTCTTGCTATGATTTGTTTTAAATAATTTGGGCCCGGAGGGATTCGAACCCACGACCAAAGGATTATGAGTCCTCTGCGCTACCGCTGCGCCACAGGCCCGTGACGACTTAAATTCTATTCAATTTTCAACGGGCTTGCGTTAGCGCTGCGCTACCTTCCTCTCCTCGGAAGATACTTAATCTTCCTCGTCGGCAGAGTGCCACAGGCCCGTGACGACTTAAATTCTATTCAATTTTCAACGGGCTTGCGTTAGCGCTGCGCTACCTTCCTCTCCTCGGAAGATACTTAATCTTCCTCGTCGGCAGAGTGCCACAGGCCCGTGGCGTTATATTATAACTATATTCGCGGTCATTAGAGCTCTTATAAACTCTTGCCAACCACTTTCTTAATTTATCATCAAAGGATTTAAAAATCAAGCGTTAATATTTCAATTATGTCTTTTTTGCTTATATTTTTATCTATATCTTTGATACAGGTTATTTCATCAGTTGAAATTTCTTCACCAAAAATTTTTTCCAACAAAATCCTATCGTAATCATATAAAATTGAACCATGCTGTAATATATAACCCTGTTTTCGGTATTGCGCCGAACCGATAAGTTTTTTGCCGTCATAACACAAATCAGCCCCTGTCGATAACAACATGCAGTAGTCAAACCCCGTTTTAATTTGCTTATTTGTTCCGAAGTTCAATTCTATGCCTAATTTTTTAAACCTATCTATCAATATCTGACAAATTTCTTTATATGAAGAAATTACATGTTCTCCTTGGGATAAATAAGATGCAGGACAAATAAAAGAATAAGTTATTTCATCATCATGCAATAGTGCACGCCCGCCTGTTAAACGTCTTACAGCGTCAATATGATTGGATTTTAAAAGTTCATAATCAAGAAAATCATCATTCTGATTGCGTCCTAATGAAACACACGCAGGACTCCAACCATATAACCTAAAAATAGGTTCAGTTTCATTATTAGCGATTGCATTATCAAGCAAATCAGAATCGATTTGCATATTTTCTTTACCCGTTTTTACTTCGTAATAAACATATTTCATCATACATTATTCCGCAAATATAGAATAGCCGTTCTTACGGAATTGGCGTTCAGGAGTTCTTATAGTATCCAAAGGTAAAAGTTCTATACCATTATATGTTCTCGGTTTTTGAACCTGTTGTTGTGCTGCAGGTAATACGGGCTTCAATTGTTGCTGCTGCGGTGCCGGAGCTTGTTGGGTTGTTTTGGTTTCTTCTTGATTTGAGGAGCGTTTTGATTTACGTTTGGATTTCTTTACGGGTTCTTCCTCGGTTGACTCTGTTAAATTTTCTGCTTTTTTTTGTTGACGCGCTTCTTCTTGTTCTTCAGGTGTCATTTCCCAAGAAGCTTTTTTATATCTGTCATTATCGTGTACGAATATTAAACCTTTGGTAGAATATTTATCCGTTTTCGCCGCAATCAATTCTTCATCTGTACCTTCATCTTCATTTTGAGATACCGTTTCTTGTGAATTTTCTTCATAGACATAAGGATTTTGTTCAGATTCAACAGTGTTTAGAGAACTTTTGTATTCTTCAACATTTTTTATTGTTTGATTATATTCTTCATCCTGTTGTTTTCTTTCGTCATTATTTGCGGTTTTGTTTTCATATTCACGCTTTGCCAATTCATCTTCAAACTGGTTGAAGGTTTCATTCCCGACAAACTGTTCCAATGTTGCGCGTTTTGATAAAAATTCCGAACGCGCCGCTCTTTGCTTATCTAATGCTGTCCTGTAATATGCATCGGTAATAACTAACATTTCTTTAGAAACATTATTTTTTTGAGCAAGATTAAATCTTTTTTGTCTTTCTTGAACAAGTTTTGTTGCCATTTCCAATTGTTTTTTGGATGTCATATAGTCATAATAAAGATTTACCGCTGTCTGCTGAAGGTCTTCAACTTTTCTTATTAAAATTATCATATCGGCATCGGTTACTTTTGTATATTTATAATTAAGCGCCTTGGTATCCTGACCCATAATACTTAATACATCCCCTGTTATAAATGATGTTCCGGCAAGTAGCGGGTTTGCCATTGCGGAACCAACAAGTGTTGACATACTTGCAATTGTTTTAAGCATATTTTTAACAGTACTTTTATTTGGTTTATCGGCATCCGGATTTGCCAATTTATACAATGCGAAATTTATAGTATCACTTTGCATAGCCGCGCCCTGCCATAATAAAGTTAAATCGGCCACCATGTCCTGTTCTTCAAATTGCAAATCTTGAGAAACTTCTCTTGATAAATTTTTGATGCTTAATTCGGCATAACTGGTGTCGATATTATTGTTATCTTTTGATGTTACTCGTGCAATATTTTGTGAAACATCATCCTGATTTTGAGCTTGAGCTTCTACATAACGATTTTCAGGAACATCAGAAATCCCGACACGATAGGATGCCTCTTTTGGCTGGGTTAAATCATTTAACAAAACAGGAGTGTAAGCATAACCGGCTCCCGCGCAACATAATATAATCGCAGTTAATAATATCTTCTTATTTAACATTATTTCCTCCTAACAGTGCCGAATCATAATCATATTGATACAAATTAAGCGCATCTACAACTTTTTTACCTGCAAGCCTTTGCAATTCAAGATGATATTTCTTGGCTAACTGCATGTATTTTTCTTCTTCTATCTGCATATCCTGATACAATGAAGAAGATACCGCTATTTCAATAAAATCTTCCTCATCCATTGCTTTGGCATAATTTTTACTGTATAAAAGCTCTCTTGAACGAGTTTCTTTTAATTGGGTTAATGAAGATTTATAATTATAATAAGCGCTTATAATTTTATCCTGTAAATTTTCGATTAAACCCGCCAGTTCAATTAATTCCGTATCGGTTAACGGTATTTCTTGCGGAATATTCTTTCTGTTTAACAGGTTTTGAGCTATTTTACCTGCCGCATAAGTCCCTGTTTGCAACATATAATCAGCACCAATCAATGTCGGCGCTAAAGATGCTCCTGAAATTATTGCAGATAAAGTTTTTGCCATCAAAGAAGAATGTATTCTGCGCTGACTCTCCGGTGTTGCGAGCTTTTTTAACGCAAATCCGATTACCTGATTATTCGCAACAGTTCCCTTCCAAAGGTTATCGATATCTTCCATATCTTTATCGCGTTGCAATCGTACTATTTGGTCCATAACTTCTTCTTCTGAAATAACTAAAGATTCTTTATCTTTATAGTCCAATTTGGGAATTTCGATTTGCGGTTTTTCAACATTCTCCAATGTAACTTCTTCTGCTGCAACAATGCAGACAGAATTAAACAACATGCCAAATATCCCTAACAAAACAATTATCTTTTTCATACTTAAGTTATATCACAAGTTCAATAATAAATCCAATGATTGATATTTTTTTAAACCGTTTGGATGTTATACCGATTTTGAAAAAAAACTACAATAAAATAGTTATGAAAAAAGAGAGCAAAAAATCAAAATACATGTCGAATACTGTTTGCGACAGCGAAAGAGTTGTTCAACTGCAAAACAAAGCAACAGTACTTGCCGAAAAAAAATCATTTAAAGAAGCCATTGGGACATATTTAAGCTCTGTATTTTTTGATAAAAACAATGTCAAAACATATCTTGGATTAGGTATTTGCTATAAAAATTCAGGAAAAATCCAAAAAGCAATAAAAGCTTTGGAAAAAGCCGCATTATTGGAGCCTGATAATTATGAAATATTTTTTAATTTAGGGCAATGCCATTTAGAAAACGAAGTACCGTGTAAAGCTATAAAATGTTTTATTCGGGCTCTGCAAATCGAACCGGATAATCCGGAAGGGATTTACCATCTTGGCTTGGCTCACGAAGCATGCGATGAACCCGATATGGCTATTATGATTTATCAAAAATTGATTGAATGCTCCCCGTCATACATTAATGCATATTTGAGGAAATCAGAATTACTGATAAAAAATCAACAATATAATAATGCCCTCGATTTGTACAGAAAAGTTATAAAAATTAACCCAAATTACACTCAAACGTATTTTGATATAGGTCTATGCTTGGATAAATTAGGCAATCAACGGGAAGCAAAACGTTATTATCATAAATTTTTAGAAGCAAGACCGAATGATGAAAATGCACATTATGCCATGCGCAGAGTCGAAAATTTAAAAAAACTTCCTAAATCACAAATGCGTTTATCTATTGTTTAAATTTATCAATTAAAATAATGATTGATTTTTGTCAAAAAAATATTAAAATAATTCTATGAAAAAGTTGTTTTTATTAACTGTAATTAGTGTATTTATTGCGTCATCCCCATCAAATGCCGCATTTTGGGATAAATTTAAAAGCAATAATAACCAACCGGTGCAAGCGCAAACACAAACACAACAACCCCAAAATACCCAAACTAATCAAACTCAATCTGCATCACAAAGTGAAACGACTTATCCTAATGATGTCAACGGTACTGCTATTTCAAACGGAGAATATGTCGGAGAAGATATTGATATTGAACAAATGTATCGTGATATGCCTGTTCCGACTCACAGATACATCCATGACATAGACCCTGATGAATATCAAGACACAAGATATTCAACATGGTCACCTTACCCGCTTTTCAGATTAACTGCACCTTTATTTTTTAAAACCGTTGCAATCCAACCGGGGTATTATCTTTTAACACCAAGAGAACATCAAGGCAAATGGTACATGCTCTTTAAAGAAGCCGGTAAAGTAAAATATATTGTTCCTTGCTATAAAAAAGAAATGGTTCCGTTTAATTTCTACAAAAACAACCTCCCGCAAGTAAAATTAACAACTCCGCAAAAAATCAGAGAGTTTACGCTAAAACTTGTCGGAAGACATGACAATGCATCTAAACGCAAACCTATACCGGATACATTCTTGGAAGCTTCTGATGAAGACAACAATTTTATCTCAATAATTGTGTATTGGGGTAATTACAGATATTATATGGTTTTACGCTCAATTCAGTTATAAGAATTGTATTTTATTAAAAATTGTTATAAAATATACTTAAATAAATGGAGGGGATATGAAAACTTTATTAAGTATATTTATAGTAATAACAATGTTTTTTGCAGGAGTGACTGAATCTTATGCTTTTGGAAAATCAAAAGTAAAAAAAGCTCCAACAACTACAGTTGAGCAATCGTCTGATGCATCAACCACTGTTGCAAAAAGCAAAAAAACGAAAGTAAAAAAAGAAAAAATTAAGAAAGAAAAGAATAAAAAAGAAAAAGTAAAAAAACAAAAGCCACAAAAAGAAGAAAATATATCTTCTGAAGATTTGCCAAATACAGTTACACCAAAAGATAAAAAGACAAAAAAAGAAAAGAGAACAAAAAAAGATAATAGCGCTAAAAAACAAACAACTACCCCTCAAACAACCGCAGAAAAAGAAGGTAAAAAACGAACTTTTATAGGTAAATTTTTGAACCCGAATTTAGATATTTACGAAATTAGAGCAAGCCACATTCTGGTAAAAAAAAGAAAAGACGCGGTCAGCATCAGAAAAGATATCTTAAACGGCGATATAACTTTTGAGGAAGCGGCAAAAAGATATTCGCTTTGTCCTACAGGACCTTATGGTGGTGATCTAGGATATTTTAACCGTAGAAAAATGGATCAGCTCTTTACTGACATTGCATTTGATTTAAAAATCGGTGAAATTTCAGATCCTGTCGGCACAAAATTCGGCTGGCATTTGATAAAAGTCGTTGATAAACGCTAATTTATAAATTTAAAATAAATTATTTTCATAATCAGTATTGAAAAAATTTTTTCTTTATGTAAAAATTGGTTTACACGATATAAAACTCGTGTGAAAATCAATAGAAAGTTATGGCTGAGTAGCTCAGTTGGTGAGAGCGTGCGGCTCATACCCGCAAGGTCGACAGTTCGAATCTGTCCTCAGCTATTTTTTATTGGCATTATATAAATAAAATAATTAATAAGTTTACAATTCGAACACGAATTTTGGTTATCTTAAACAAAAGCGGATGATGTAAGAAATAATATTTTGTCAGGCATTGAATATTTAATCGGGGCATTGATTATGGTTGTTTGCTTTGTAATTATGCAAAAAACAATAACAATGATGATAGGTTATAAATATAGCGATATCTTCAAAAACATAAAAAAGCAATGGCAAAAATAAATGTAAAAAAAAAGAACCGAAATTTATAACTTTCGGCTCTTTTTATCCTTTATTATCGCCCTGATAATGTATCATAAACCTTGGCAACGATTTTCCATTCGCCGTTGACTTTGTTTAGGTTTAAAATGTCTGTAAACTTATACCCATGCCAGTTATCTTCAATAACCCGAACAACAGCAATAGTTTTTTCTAACATTAAAATATCAATTCTTGAAAGATAATCATCCCCACAAGCGCCAAAAGTATCAATGGTTTTATAAAATTCTTCAATTGGTCCTGATTGATAAGTTTGCTCGTTTAACTGACCAAAAAAGCAAGCTTTTTCATAAAAATATGGTTTTACTATTTCGCTTTTACCTGCTTTTACTGCTTCGCAAAATTTCCTTGCAACAGCCTCTACTGCCATGTATTCTTTAATATCATCTCTCATAATTTTCTCCTTTCGCATATCATTCTTTTTGACCAGAAATTCTTATTGTTTTGCAAAAAGTTTTAACCCAATAACACCGAGAATAATCAGGATTATGGATATAATTTGCAATACAGTTAGTTTTTCGCTAAATAACAAAGCACCCAGAATCGTTGTTCCGATTATACCAAAAGCCACCCACATTACATAAGCCACTCCAAGGGGTAAATATTTTAGTGCAAATGCTAAAAATACGGCACTTAGAATATATGCAACGGCAGTAATTATAGATGGTAGCAAAACACTGAAACCGTTTGAATATTTCATTGCAATTGCCCATACAATTTCAAATATTCCTGCAAGTAATAGCACCAACCACTTCATCTTTATCTCCCGCCATTCAATAAAAACTCTGCATAATCTTTTGTTTTTAATTTAAAATATTTGATTTTACATCTTGATAAAGGTTGTTATTGAATATTTCTGCGTTTTGGCCTTTGAATGCGGAACCTGCGTAAGAATCATGTTTTAATCGCCACATAAACCACGCCGTTACATACCCGTCTGCCTCATATAACATTTGCCCGTGTTCAATATCGATTTTTCTCATCATTACTTTTTGAACATTTAATTTATTATACATTTTAATCATAGCT
>OMVC01000061.1 GCA_900314375.1 uncultured bacterium | reverse complement strand
AACCGCACCAACTCGATAAATACAACCAGCCTATATAAAATTCCCCAATAAAAAACTCCCCAGGCTGGACTCGAACCAGCAACCCTTCGATTAACAGTCGAATGCTCCGCCATTGAGCTACTGAGGAATATTCAAACCAAATCTCTCTATTCGGCTTGTATTTTTATTATATATAAAAATTTTTTTTTGTAAAGTCTTTTTTTTTATGGATATATTTTGCCCAAAGTTATTGCAAAGTTATCGCAAAGTTATTTTAATCAAAGTGCGGTTGTGATTATTTGAAATATATGTTAATATATTGTTGTTAATACATTATTGAAAGGAATTATATTATGTCAAATCCGACATTGAGAGAAGGAGCTTTTGAATATTTGTATGATGATATCGGGGCAATAAAAGTCATGACAACTTCGGGTACATTGTTTAAGACTTGTGTTCTGGGTATTCTTGTGGCGCTTACATTCGCTTACACGTGGTGGTTACAGATGAAGGGTTTTGCGGACAAGGCTTCATTATTGGCAACAGTTGGGGCTATTGGCGGTTTTGTTATGGCTATGATTGTGTGTTTTGCTCCAAAAAATAAGTTTTTAGCGATAACTACTTCTATTTATGCATTATTTGAGGGGTTATTTTTAGGCAGTATTTCTGCTATTTTTAATGCTGTGTATCCGGGGGTTGTATTTCAAGCTGCGACCGGAACTATATTGACTTTATTTGTGATGTATTTTTTGTATTCTACAAAAATTATACGTGCAAATAGTACATTTTATAAGGTTGTTTTGATTTCAACATTTTCTATTGCAGGGGTTTATTTATTGCAATTTGTTTTAACATTTTTCCATTTGTCGATTCCGGGGATTTTTACAAATTCTTGGGTCGGTATATTATTTACTACGGTATGTGTAGTTGTTGCTGCATTAAATCTGATTTTGGATTTTAATTTTATTGATAATTATAGCGGCAGAGTTCCTGAATATTTTGAGTGGTACGGCGGCTTTTCGTTGATGGTCACTATAGTTTGGTTGTATATAGAGTTGTTAAAGTTATTTGCGAAGTTCTCAAGCAGAAGATAGGCAAAATAGGATTAAAGTTTTCATTTAAAAGATGGGCAAATGCGCTTTGCGTTGTCCATCTTTTTTGTTTAGGTTTAAAAGGCATGTTTTTATTAAAATTTGTAAATTTATAATAACATGCGTCCCTTTCACTGTTGCATGCATTCTTAAAAAATGTTATAATATTTATATACTGGTTTAAATGTATGCATAAGAGGATAATAATGAATATGATGGATTTGTTTAAGAGTTGTTTAGGAAAAATAAGAAATATTCGTAAAGGTTTCACATTAACTGAAATTTTGATTGCCTTGGCAGTTATTGCGATAATAGTTGTACTGGTTTTGCCGGTCGTGACTTCACGTGCGCAGAATAAGAGTTTTGCATTGGCTTATGATGCGGAAGTCAAGGAAATTTTCTCGTCATTGGAGGGATTGACGTTAAATGAAAATGCTAAATCTTTCAATGATACTATGATGAATGTTTCGACAGAAATAGCAGAAGGTGCGAATGCCGAAGAAGTTGCGTCGAGCGCCTTGAATGGTCTTACGGATACAAATCCTGGGCTTTTCCTCAAAAAGTATACAAAAGTTGCGAAATATTGCGGAGCTACTCCGGGGACTTGCTTTGCGCAGGCGTATTTCAGATATAACGGCAGAAGACGCGGCAATTTTGATTTTGCAAATATTGTCACCGGAAATGGAAATGCCACATATAGAGTTCGCGGAAATGAAAATGATTTAAGATATGATAATATGGCTTGTGCGTTACTTAAAAACGGTATGAGCCTTTGTATAAGTCCGCAGGTAACTGCGACAAACGGTGATGTTTTAAGACCTGTCAGAGGGTTTATTGATTTGAACGGGCCAAAGGAGCCAAATGTTTTGGGGCGTGATTTACGTTCTTTCAGTATGGATTTATCAACCCGTCAAATCGCGAGTGTTGAAGCTGCTGAAGTTGTCAATCCGGAAGGCCCTGTCGCATGTCAAGATGGAGAATGTTGCGAGCAAAGACATAATTCCGGAGATTTACAGCAAAATGATGCTTGTTGTACTGCTTTAAGAAATGAGCATGGTTGGGATGACGTCACTTTGCAATATTGTTGTAATGCAAGCAATGCGACTAAAGATGATGCTTGTTGCCAAAAGTTATATAGCGAATTGGGTGATGGTGCGCCAGCGCAATGTAGTTCTTGTGGAGCACCGAATACAGATAAAGCAAATACTGTTTGCTGTAAAGAATGGGGTACTTCTCAAGTCGCTAATAACGAAGAAGTTATGGGGCTTTGTTGTGCTTCATTAAAAGGAACAGATACCTCATGGTCACAATTGTGTTGCCAGCCGGATGAAGTTTCACATACTTGTTGTCATGCAAACCTTGGAACAGGTAACGGAGGTAAAGCTGCATCTGATGCTAGCTTG
>OMVC01000201.1 GCA_900314375.1 uncultured bacterium | reverse complement strand
ACGGTAAAGGAGTAATGCAGATAACTTCTGCTGTGCCCGATGAAATTGCTTCTAACCCGGGACATTTTAGTAGTGATTTTATTAAACGTTTGAAAGGACACTGCAATATAGGCGACAGTACATCTATAAAAAAAGCGTTCAGCACTACCTCACAAAGAAGTGTAGCTCTTAATTATGATGTTGGAACAGCAACTCTTAAAAATAACCTGAGGACATTTTTTAACAGAATAAAAGAGTCTAATAAAAACAGCAAATATTACAAAGAATACCAAAATATGCATGTTGATTTAACCAACCCTGCCACAATCATGGAAATGGTAGCAATGATATATAACGGAAACAGCGCACCAAAAACAGATAACACCCATGATAAAACTAAATCAGAGGTAAGGTATGTTTATGCTCGCGACGTCATTGAACGTTTTAAAAAGTACACCCCTTCAGATGTACCGGTCAGCAACTATTTTGATTACAATCCTAAAACTAAGAAATTTGAAATTGTTACAAAATAAAACCCGTTCAAAAGAACGGGTTTTAATATTTTTTGTAGTGTTTCGCAACCTGCCAGCCTTGCTAATCGCAAGTCTGCACTGTTGCTCCACACCGAGCTTGCGCTAGTCTTTTGTCGCCTGTGCAATCATAGATTGCTTCGTTCGTTTCGCATACGCTGCACTCACTACGGCGAGGACGTAGTGTTTCGCAACCTGCCGTACTTGCTTATCGCAAGTCCGCGCTGTTGCTTCACACCGAGCTTGCGCTAGTCTTTTGCATGACCTGCTGTACCTAAAACGTCGCGCATTTTGTGCATAACTAATTCTTTAACGGCAGTTCTGCCAGGTCCCATGTATTCTCTCGGGTCAAATTTTTCAGGATGTTCAATAAAGAATTCTCTGATTGTTGAAGTCATTGCAAGTCTTAAATCCGTATCAATATTGATTTTTGCAACACCGTGTTTTGAAGCATAATTAAGCATTTCTTCAGGAACACCTTGAGCATCCGGCAAGTTTCCGCCAAATTTGTTACATTTATCAACAAGATATTTAGGAACTGATGATGAACCGTGCAATACGATTGGATAATCACCAAAGCCTGCTTCTTTCAAAGCATCTTTAATTTCTTTTAATCTTTCAAAGTCTAATTTTGCTTCACCTTTGAATTTATAAGCACCGTGAGATGTTCCGATAGCGATTGCCAATGAATCACAACCTGTTTGTTTTACAAATTCAACAGCTTCTTTAACGTTTGTATATTTAGCATCTTTATCGGATACATTAACATCATCTTCAACACCTGCTAGTTTACCCAATTCAGCTTCAACTGAAACTCCTCTTTCGTGAGCATAATCAACAACTTGTTTTGTTACTCTTACGTTTTCTTCAAACGGGAATCTTGATCCGTCAATCATAACTGATGAGAAACCGCCATCAATACATGCTTTACAAATTTCAAAATCAGCACCGTGGTCTAAGTGAAGTGCGATAGGTACTGTTGTTGTTGCTAATGCGGCTTCAACCAATTTGATAAGATATGTTTGGTTTGCATATTTTCTTGCACCTGCTGAAACTTGTAAAATAATAGGTGATTGAGTTTCTTCTGCAGCTTCTGCAATACCTTGCAAAATTTCCATGTTGTTAACATTGTAAGCACCGATAGCGTATCCGCCGGCCAATGCTTTTTTGAACATTTCGTTCGTTCCGACTAATTTTCTTTCAGCCATTTTGACTTTCTCCTTCTTTATATTTTTTTTGAGGATATTTCCCCAAAACTACTACCTCGAGTTTAATTTACATGCCTAAACTACTACAAAAATAAACTTTATTCAAGAAGTACGACACTATTTACGTTTATACTAATTCTTTTAAATAATTCGGCAAAGCAAATCGCGCATTATGATATTCCTTGTTGTACATTTTACAAGTCGGAATAATCTCTTTTGCTCTTTGCTCATCAAAATATTCAAGCGGCTTAACATCAACCGAGCAAAATGCCCAGGCCCAATAGCCGCCCGGATATGTAGGCATATTTGAAGTGTAGGTTGATACAACAGGGAATACTCTATGCAACTGCTCATACATTTTTTTTATTTCGTTATGATTAGTTACGGGAGATTCCGATTGCGCCGCCATTATACCGCCTTTTTTTAGTGAATTCTTAATATTTGTATAAAATTCATCCGTGAATAAACCTTCCCCCGGTCCCATAGGATCAGTTGAGTCAATCAATATTATATCGTATTCATCCTTTTTATCTTTGATAAATTCAATTGCATCTTCTACTTTTATTTCAACTTTCGGATTGTCTAATTCGCAAGCAACGGAAGGTAAAAACTTCTTTGAAGCCTCAATTACCATACCGTCAATTTCGCACAATACCACTTTTTCAACAGTTTTATGCTTTAAAACTTCGCGAACCGTACCGCCATCACCCCCGCCTATTACAAGGACTGATTTCGGATTAGGATGCTGCATCATAGGTACATGTGCTATCATTTCGTGATAATGATATTCATCCCCTTCCGTTACCATCATTAAATCATCCAAGGTTAAAACGCGTCCAAGCATTGAATCTGATTCAAACACTTCGACTTTTTGAAAAGGTGATTGAGCTGAAAATAAAACTTCTTTAGCTTTTATAGCCAACCCAAAACCTTGCGGGGTTATCTCATGATAATATCCGTTTTCTATACCGTTTTTCATTATTATTAATTTTCCTTTCCTAAAATATGTATGTGCAAATGAAAGACAACCTGTCCTGCTTCTTTGCCGGTATTAATATGAGTTTGATATGATTTTAAACCGATTTTTTTCGTAACATCTTTTACTGTTTGCAAAAGTTCTGCCATCAAAGCTTTGTCCTCAAGCTCATTTAATGAAGAAATATGCGCCTTTGGACAGACAAGCAAATGTATCGGAGCTTTTGGGTTTATATCTTTAAATACAACTGTATTTTCTGTTTCATAAACAAATTCAGTGTTAAATTCTCCGTTTATAATTTTGCAAAATATACAATCTTCACTCATAACATACCTCCTGCTTAATATATTAATAATAACACAAATATATTATTGAAATTTGTTAAATAATTCTTCATTCTTATTTTTTAAGACATCTAAAATTTCTTTATAATTTACTGTAACAGGGGTTATATAGGAACTATCAATAATATCTAAAAATATTTTGGCGCTATACGGTTTTTGTCCGTCCAGAAAAGCTTTTGAATTTGCAACATCTTTTCTTGCAGGGACAATCAATCCGCTTTTAGTAAATTTTTCACTTGATGTTTTTGACGATAAGTATTTTACTAACTTTATTGCCTGTTGCTTATGTTTTGAAGATTTTGAAACAGCCCAGCCGGAGGCATCTAAAGGCACGACACTTTTGGCTTTATTATTTATTCGCGGGAACTCTACAATATCCCAATCAAAATCAGCCTCTTGCCTGTATTTTGGAACTAACCAGCGCCCTGATAAATGCATACCCAATCGTCCTTGCAAAAACAACTGTGCCATAGTTGCACTTGCCGATTCAGATTTAAACGGTGCTACGTGATATTTATTTCTTAAGTTGGCATATTCTATTAATCCTTTTGTATTTTCGCTTCTTTTTAGCACGTCGTTTTTAAAGAAATTCAACGTATCTTCTTGAGTCCAACCACCGTACATCATCATATACGGCAAATAAAATAACGGCATTTCCTCAAATGAAATCCCGAAAACTTCAGGTAAATGAGTTAATTTTTGTGCGGTATTTAAAAATTCATCATAAGTCCAACCAGAATGAGGATACTGGATTTTATACTTATCAAAAAGATTTTTATTATAAAAAATTACGAGATTTGAAATATCTCTTGGAATGGCATATATATCGGCTTTCCATGATAATGATGCTAAAGCTTTCGGGTAATATTGATTATATTCGTTTTCCGAAATGTAAGCAGATAAATTTTCTAAAACTCCCGCTTTAGCATATATCGGTAAATATTGATTATTCAAAAAAAGTACGTCAGGTGCTGTATTTGAAGCAAAAAGCAAATGTATTTTTTGAAAATAATTTTGCGGTATGTGCATAAAATCCACTTTTATATCCGGATTTTCTTTCTCAAAATCTGCTAAAATCGGTTTTAAAATTCCTATTTCCGATTCAGAACCCCAAGACGCAAATTGTATAGTTACAGATTTGTCATTAAAATTTTTATTTTTATAACAAATCCATAAAACAGCACTTAATATTAAAATAAACAATATGAATAATTTTTTAAACATATTTCATGCAATTAATAAAGGTACGACATTATTTATTTTTGTCATACCTTTATTCCTCTATCTTTCTACATTTTCCTATATCTCTAATAATGTACCGACTTTTGTATCGGAAACATCAACCAATGATTTATATCCGCCGAGTCTTACAATATATACATTACCGTAATCTAATCTTACTTGAAGCGGTTTGTTTATAATTTTGTCAAATTTTTTGATTACTGTAATTTCACCGTTTACATCACCTACAATTGAAGTTTCTCCGTTTAAATCGACCAGATATATGCTTTTGTTAATATCTATCGAATATTTATCCCTTACCGTAATTTTTTCTTGTGATTTATAATTACTTCTGTTTGTTGTTCCCAAAGTAATTTCTTTTGTTTTGTAAGAGTTTTTCTCTGATGATATTGGGTTTGTCGCATTTGTTGTTGTCATAGATGCCATAGGTTTCGAAAGTATTTCAACTGATGAGGCACCGTTTTCATTACCTAAAATATCTAAATACTCATTGATTGAAGATGATGAATAATTTTCCTGTTTGTTCACCGGTGTGGTATATAATTGAGGATTTGAAGAAACTTGTTGTACCGGTTGCAGTTTTGGTGTTACATACTCATTTTCAAACATAAATTCTCCCTTCGGTGGATTTTCGTAAAGATTATTGGTTCGTGTTAAATCGGATATATTAACTTTTGAACTTAATGAATTTCTTCTGCTTACGCTCAACGCCGAATTCCTTAATCTTACAAAATGACTTTCTTTATTTTTTACGGTTTCTGTCATAGGAGAGGCTTTTAGAGCTGCTCTGTTTGCTTCTTTTAAAGACATATTCTTTGCAAAGGATTTTAATTTAACAGAATTCATTTTATTGACTACTGAAGCTTCATCTGTAACAACTTCGTGTGTTTTAGCCTCTATATTTGCATTCAAAGAAGGTGTTTGGGAAAGAGCATGTTCCATCTTGGAAACAGCAGCTCTCAAATCTTGATTTTGATGTTTTTTAGAAAACAAAGTACCCTGTGAAGTTTTCATATTTGTAACATAAGAATAATCTTTGTTCGTATTTGAATCCTTATTATATTCTTCTTCTTTTTGGGTATATTGTTTATATTTTTCCTGCCAGCTTAAAGTATTGTCATCCATTAAGTTTTTATATGCTTTACCACGTTTTTTAGATTGCTTAACATCAAAATTATCAAAAGATTCACGTAATTTTGATGAATTTTTTGAAGCAGAATGCGTAAGTTTGCTGATGACTCCTGCCAAAAGCAATATTCCTAAAGCTGATAGTCCCCCTGCTACAGGGAATATCGGTAACCCTTTTTTATCTTGTTTTTTAGAAGCCTCATTTGGCGCTGAAGCATTCGGAACCGGACTATCACTATTTACGTTTGTATTGACCGCATCAACTTTTGGTTCAACAGATGTTTTAACAGTTCTGTGATCAACTTTTGGTTCCAAATCCATTGTTCTTTTGCCGTTTTTATCAAACTGCATTTTAGGGACATTATCAGTTACATTGGTATCGATACTGTCCGCTGTTTGAATTGATTTAGGCATAGCAACAGCGACTGCTGCAGGTTTTGTTACCTTTTGTGCCTTTGGCTGCTGTTGCGGTTTGGTTTCTGATTTTTTAGCGACAGTTTTTGTCTGTTCTGGTTTAGAAGTGCTTGTTTTTGGGGTATTATTTGCTGTTTTTTGTGTAGTATTTGACGGCTTGACTGTTGGTTTTGCTTGTGCCGCAGAAGTTGTTTTAGTGTCTTTTACTGTCGGTTTTACTGCTGTTTTTGCAGGGGTTGCAGTTTTCGGGGTTGCGGTTGTATTTGTTTTTGCCTGTACGGCAGGTTTAGTTGTGTTAGCTGTCGTATTAGCTGTTGGAGTTGTTTGTGTTTTTTTTGTATCAAGTTTTGAACTTGATGCAATCAAGTTTTTGTAATCTTGTTGCGCTTGAGTTAACGGCGCAGTTTTTTTTGTATATGTTTGGAATTTTACGGGTTTTGTAGTTGAGAAAGTAACTTTTGTATATCCGCCAATTCCGTCATCTACATTCTTTACCGAAACATCCGTTACTAAATCTTTTACTCCGCCTAAACTTGGAGCTACAGATTGGGAGCCTGCAATATTCGGTAATAACACTACATATTTATTGTCTGATTTTCTTGTTACAACAGAATCTGTTGCTCCGCCTGTAGTATAAAAAGTTACATCCACAGTATCGGAAGCACCCGATTTTTTAACATCCATTCTCAATAAATCGTTTGAATTGTTTGCTAAACTTACACTATTCCCAATCGTTAGGGCTGTTAATACAGCCATTGTTATAATTTTTTGTCTGTTTTTCATCTTTTCCGTCAATAAAAATTTACTACACTTCTAATTATATAATAACCGAGAGTAAAAAAATTTGCCAGTTTATTAAAAAATAATAAATTTATGTTACAATAATTTTATGAAATGCGGTTTTGTCACAATAATAGGACGTCCTAACGTCGGTAAATCTACCCTTTTAAATCAAATATTAGGGCAAAAGATTGTTATTGCAACAGACAAAGCACAAACAACAAGAAAACGTATTAAAGGAATTTATACAAAACCGGAAGGACAAATTGTCTTCATCGATACTCCCGGAGTTCACAGACCGCTTAATAAACTCGGAGAATTTTTGCTTGACGAGGCAAAAATTGCAGTACCTGATGCAGATTTAATATTATTTCTTGTTGACGGTTCTGAACCCGCAGGTAAAGGCGATAAATGGATTGTTAATAATATTTTAAAAACAAATATACCCGTAATTATTGTTATGAACAAAGTTGATAAAGTTAAAAAAGCAGGAAAAATTGATGAAAATCTTTTGACCTATAAAACTTTATTTGATGAAAATATTCCGATTGTACGAATTTCCGCAAAAACAGGGCGCAATATTGACACGTTATTAAAAAATATATACAGAAAACTGCCCGAAGGCGATATTTTGTATCCTGAAGATGTTGTAACGGAAGAATCCATGCGTGATGTAACAGAAGAAATAATTCGGGAAAAAATATTATTAAATACTTCTGATGAAATACCGCATGCCGTTGCGGTTAAAATAGAAAAATATGAAGAACATGATGATATAGATAAGATTTATGCAACAATTTATTGCGAGCAAAAAAGTCAAAAAGGTATATTGATTGGTAAAGGCGGAAGTTTATTAAAAAAAATCGGTACAGAAGCTCGTATTGATTTGGAAGAAATTACGGAAAAGAAAGTTTTTTTGAGTTTGGAAGTAAAAGTTGAAAAAGATTGGCGCAAAAAAGACAATATCCTAAAATCTTTCGGATATAAGGAAGAATAAGTACAATACCTATTTATCTTTTTTCTTAATTATTAATTCATATCCAAGGTAATCGAGAATTTGTTGGACTTCTTCAAATCTTATCGTCTTTTTATTAAATTTATTTGAAAGACCGCCTGCAACAGGAATATTTTCATACCCTTCTGCCTTCAAATTAGAAGCTAACTTACGCATTGATAACCTGCTGCGCAATAATAATATTCTTACTTCCTCATATATATCTAACATAATAACAGTGTATGCCTTTTTATAACATTGACAAACATATTAACCGGTGTTATTTTATAAATGACATTGTCATTAAATAAGGATAAAGTTTAACATGTGCAAAACAAAAGTATATGGAGATATTCCAAATTTTGATGAAGATGACGATATAATCCTGCCAAACTCAATATTTGGAGAAATATACTATATTTGGTGTATAACAAGCGATATGCTTAAAACAAGAAAAAATCTTGATAAAAAATGGATGTTACTAAAAAGACAAATATATTTTTTCATTAAATGGCTTAAAGTAAAAAATAATTAAAATCAAACAGCATTTTACAAACATATTTTACGCCAGATTGTATTTTTGAAAAATTATTCTGTGATATAATATTATAAAAAGGGGAATATTTATGTCTGATAACAGAATATATTTTGTAGATGTAACAAATAGAGACGGGGTTCAAACCTCACGTTTAGGATTGGCTAAATTACAAAAAACAATAATAAATTTAATGCTGGACAGTATGGGAATTACACAATCGGAGTTTGGGTTTCCGACAACAAAGCACGAATTGAATTATTTGAATGCGAATTTGGAATTGGTAAACAGAGGCGCAATTTCAACTACCAAATTGTCAGGTTGGATGAGAGGTATCGCGGCTGATGTAGAACAATCTTTTGCTAATGTTCCCGAATTGAAATATGTCAATTTATCCCAATCAACTTCCGAACAAATGATAAACGGAAAATATTTAGGTAAAAAAACGCCTGATGATATTATCAAGATGACCAAGGAAGCCGTTGAATGTGCGGTTGATAAAGGTGCAAGAATTATTGGAGTAAATGCGGAAGATGCATCAAGAAGTGATATAGAATTTTTAATAAAATACGCAAAAGAAGCAAAAAAATCCGGAGCACACCGTTTCAGATACTGCGACACGTTAGGCGGAGAAGACCCTCTGACGACTTATGACAGAATATACAGAATTGCAAAAGAAATTCAAATGCCTGTTGAATTGCATTTTCATAATGATTTGGGGATGGCAGCAGCTTGTTCTATAACGGGTGCAAAAGCCGCTATTGATGCAGGAGTCGATGCATATATAAATACTGCAATTAACGGTATGGGTGAAAGAGCCGGAAATGCGGATTTGGTTTCATGCCTGTTGGGCTGTTTAAAATCAGAAGGTTTTAAAGGTAAATATAAAATTGATGAAAATATAAAACTTGATAAAGCATGGCAAATTGCGAAATATACCGCTTATGCTTTCGGAGTTCCTATTCCGATGAATCAACCGGCAGTCGGCGATAATGCATTTGCGCATGAATCAGGAATCCATGCAGACGGAGCTTTAAAAGACCGTAGAAATTATGAATTGTATGATTTTGAAGAATTAGGACGCGGAGAACCTGAAATCATTGAAACCGGAAGAATGATTACCACAGGTGAATATAGCGGAATTAAAGGATTCAGAAACGTTTATAACAATCTTGAACTCGAATTTAAGGACGAACATGAGGCAAGAAATATTCTTGAATTAGTACGTTATGCTAACGTACATACTCAAAAACCGCTTACAACAAGTGAATTGAGATTTATTTATTATTATCCTGATATTGCAGCAAAAGTAATGACGGTTTCACCGTATTATGAACCGATAGGCGCAATAAAGGAACGCGTCGAAGCTCAAAAATTGCATGTGCCGACGAATATCATATAAATATATAAGGGGGAAGTTTATTTAAAATGAAAGCTATTATACTTGCAGGTGGTTCAGGAAGCCGATTGTGGCCGCTATCAAGAGACATGTATCCTAAACAACTTTTAAGCTTTAATAAGGAGTCAAGTCTTTTACAGCAAACATATTTGAGATTAAACACTCTTGTTTCTTCGGAAGAAATTGTGACAGTCACAAATGTAATGCACTATCAGGATATGAAACTTCAATTAAATAAAATAAACAAAGACAATATTATTCTTGCAGAACCGCAAGGGAAAAATACTGCCCCTGCAATAGCTATTGCGCTGGAATATTTTAAACAAAATTATTCAGATGATGACATTGTTCTTATTGTACCTTCTGACCAATTAATTAAAAACAGTACAGCGTTCGCTCTAAGTGTAAAACAAGCACAAACGCTGGCAAACAATGGTTATATTGTAACTTTTGGCATTAAGCCGACATACCCTGAAACAGGATACGGTTATATAAAAACACTTTCCCATTTGGATGAAGGATATAAAGTAGAAAAATTTGTCGAAAAACCAAATTTAATAACTGCCCAAAAATATTTATCAGACGGGAATTACTACTGGAACGGCGGAATGTTTATGGCGAAAATTTCTGTCCTGATTGAAGAATTTGAAAAATATGCTTCGGATATTTATTCTCAAGTTTCAAAAATTAATTATTCAGATGGCATTAAAATTCCTTACGGAATCTATGAAAATCTACCATCTATATCTGTTGATTATGCAATTATGGAAAAATCAGATAAGATTGCACTCGTTGAATTGCAATCAGACTGGAACGATTTGGGCTCTTGGAAATCTTTATATGAAACAAAAGATAAAGATGAAAACGGAAACGTAATTGAAGGTAAAGTTGTAACAGAAAACGTCAAAAATTCTTTTATATATTCTCAAAAAGAGCTTGTTGCAGTTTCTGATTTGGAAGATGTTGTAATAGTTGAAACTGAAGACGCCATTATGGCATGCAAAATGGATAAATCGCAAAATGTCAAAAAACTGTATGAAAAATTAAAAGCAAACGATGCAACAAAATTACATAAAACTGTTTTCCGCCCTTGGGGATATTATACATGTATGAACGGCGGCAAAGGGTATTTGACAAAGACTATTTGCGTATTGCCAAAACAAAAATTGTCTATTCAATCACATAATCATCGTTCAGAACATTGGGTTGTTTTAGAAGGCACAGCTCTTGTTATAAAAGAAGATAAAGAATATATCTTAAAACCGGGAGAAAGCATTGATATTCCCGTAAAAGCAAAACATTCACTTCAGAACCCTTATGATGAAGAATTAAAAATAATAGAGGTACAACAGGGCGATTATATTGCGGAAGATGATATAATAAGATACGAAGATTGCTACGGCAGAGTTTAGCAGATTTTTTAGTTTGATAAAAGTAGATCAATCTTTTACAAATTGAAAATTGAAAGATGAAAATGGAAAATTGTATCGTATTTTACCATTGATTATAATTGCGCATTTGTTAAATTATATAAGCAGACAAATGATAAAGTATATTTAAGTTTTTGGGCAAGCTGAACTTTGCCCCCTCCCCGCAAAGAAAAAGACAAAAAAAACCACTCAACAAGTTGAGTGGGTCGTTTTCTGCATCCTAATGGTCTCTTTTTAGTGTTTATTATTTAGGAGTTTATATGTTTTGGGGTTAATGAACTATTTATATTTAGTGTTTCGACTACACTTAAATCTTATACAATTATTATTACACAAGAAAATTTTATTGTCAACAACATTGTTTAATTAAATTTCTGAAACCCCAAAGACCGCTAATAGTGTAGAAATTACACTTTACAAAACTTAATATACGGGCTTCGCTGCACTTTTTTGCCAGCGCATGCAAGATACGAAGTAACACACGACATTGAAAGTTAAAATATATGAAGATATTTTTTCAATGTTTAATAAAATATTTATTTAATGTATAATTTTGAAAGCGAAAGATATTAGAGGAAAAGAATTATGCTAACCGGAAATGAAATCAGAAAATTATATTTAGACTTTTTTAAAAATAAACTACAACATACTATTGTCCCAAGTTCCAGTCTTGTACCTGACAATCCGACGGTATTATTAACAACTGCGGGTATGTTACAATTTTTGCCGATATTTTTAGATATTACACCTTGCCCTTATGAACCTGCAAGAGCGGCATCCTGCCAAAAATGCGCAAGAGCGGGCGGAAAAGATTCAGATATCGAAAATGTCGGCAGAACTCCGCGCCATCATACATTTTTTGAAATGCTCGGGAATTTTTCTTTCGGGGATTATTACAAAAAAGAAATTATTCCTTGGGCGTGGGAATTTGTAACTGAAGTTTTGAAACTTGATAAAGACAGACTTTGGATAACCATTTTTGAAACAGATGACGAAGCTTATGATATTTGGCGCAATGTGGGAGTTCCTGCAGAACGCATAAAAAGAAAAGGTAAAAAAGATAATTTCTGGGGTCCTCCTGGGGCTTCAGGGTCTTGCGGACCTTGCTCGGAAATTCACTATGATTTAGGTGAACAGTACTCTTGCGGTCATCCGAATTGCGGAATAGATACTTGCGAATGTGACAGATGGGTTGAAATTTGGAACTTGGTATTCACAGAATTATATCAAGATGAAGAAGGCAACCAATCACCTTTAGGCAAGAAAAACGTTGATACCGGTATGGGTTTGGAACGTATAACAATGGTTTGCCAAGGGGTTGCTTCAACTTTTGAAACAGATTTATTAAAACCGATTATGGACGAAGTTTGCAAAATGAGCGGGGTTCCGTATAAACAATCAGAAAAAACGGATATTTCGCTTCGCATAATTACAGACCACGCAAGATGCGTTTCTTTCTTGATTTCTGACGGGGTAATTCCGGGCAACGAAGGAAGAAGTTATGTTCTTCGTATGATTTTAAGACGTGCATTAAGACACGGAAAAATTTTAGGTATGGAATTGCCGTTTTTATATAAACTTGTTGATGTTATCGTAAAATACTATGGCGAAGCATACCCTGAATTGGTTCAAAACAAACAAAAAATTATTGATACGATAAAAGCCGAAGAAGAAAGATTTAACAAGACTCTTGATAGGGGTTATAAACTTTTGGATGAATTTATTGAATCCAAAAAAGATATCGACGGAGAAAGTGCATTCAAACTATATGATACATTCGGTTTTCCATTGGAATTGACAAAAGAAATAGCACAGGAAAACGGATTGAACGTTGATGAAGAAGGTTATAAAACCGCAATGCAAGAGCAAAAAGAACGTGCAAAAGCGGCAACAGCAAAGATTTCTGTCACAGGCGATATGAAATATGCCAAAGTCGAAAAAGAAGTCGGCGCAACCGATTTCATCGGTTATGAATTCAATTCTTGCGATGATGCTAAAATTCTTGCTCAAATTGAAGGGGAAGGATATGTTGATATTGTATTAGACAAGACACCTTTCTATGCTGAATGCGGCGGTCAAATCGGGGATTGCGGCATAATAGAAAACGACGGTTTCAAAGCTGAAGTATTAACTACATTTAAGGTTAATGACCTTTATGTTCATCGCTGTCAAATATTAAATGGTGATGTTGAAATCGGAGCAGTCGTAAGTGCAAAAATTGATGTTGATAAGCGTGAAGAAATTCGTGTTCATCACACATCCGCACACTTACTTCAAGCTGCATTGGTTAAAGTTCTCGGAGATGAAGTTAAACAGGCAGGTTCTTATGTTGATAATGAACGTATGAGATTTGACTTTACCTTCTCGCGCGCAATGACACCTGAAGAAGTTAAAAAGACAGAAAACTTAATGAATGAATGGATTGGTCAAGGCTATAGTATAAATACTCAAGTTATGGGCATAAAAGAAGCCGAATTAACAGGTGCGACCGCATTATTTGGTGAAAAATACGGCGATACTGTTCGTGTTGTTTCAATAGAGAAAAACGGACAATCAATTTCCAAAGAATTTTGCGCAGGAACACACGCAAGAGAATTAAAAGATTTGAGAATTGCTAAAATCGTATCAGAAGGCGCAATTGCAGCAGGTACAAGAAGAATTGAAGTTGTTGTTTCAAAATCCGCCATAAATTATGTAAATAATAAGGTTGAAATAACGGATAAATTATCTTCAAAATTCAAAGCACACTATGACGAAATTCTTGAACGTGTTGAAAAAATTCAAGAAGATAACAAATCGCTTCAAAAAGAAATCGAAAAACTTCAGGAAGAAAATGCTCGTTCAAAATTTGCAGCATTTGTTGACAGAGCACAAGATATTGAAGGCGGTAAATTATTTATCTCTAAAGTATCTAACCTGACACCTGTTGCACTAAAAATCGGTATTGAGCTTTTATCTCACAAATTAGGCAAAGACAATATTGTTGTTTTGGCAGGCGAAAAGATGGTTGCTGCAAAAGTTTCAGAAAGTTTTGTATCAAAAGGAATTAACGCAGGCAAAATTGTCGGCGAAATCGCACGCGCAACCGGTGCAAACGGAGGCGGCAAACCAAACTTTGCTCAAGGCGGAGTAAAAGACCCTTCAAAACTTGATGAAATTTTAACAAAAGTAGAAGCAGAATTAAAAGCATAAAACTATGAAATAAAAATAAAAGCGCGAAGTTTTCAATTTCGCGCTTTTTTTATTTAACTGTTAATTATTATTCTTCGCTTACAGAATCTTCACTCAAAAGACTTGTTTGTTGTGCACTATCAGAGTCTGAAATTGCTTGACTATCAGAATTTGAAGCCAATGCTGAAACTTCACTTTCATCAGGGTTAATAATTTTGTTTACAGAAACAACACTATCACCGTCATTTAAGTTTTGAGCTCTTACACCTGTTGCAGGGCGTCCCTGTTGAGAAATTGAACCGGCATTTATTCTTGTTACAACGCCATTTGCTGTTACAAGCATAATATCATCAGAATCCTGAACAATAGTCAAAGCAACAAGCCTTGATGCACTCGATTTGAATTTAGTTGCTATCAAACCTATTCCACCTCTGTTTTGAGTTCTGAATTCAGATAATTTTGTACGTTTACCGAAACCGTCAGAAGTTACAACAAGTAAATCCGCATCGTATTCTTGCGGAACGATATCGCATCCTACTATTTCGTCACCCGTGCGTAATTTCATTGAAATTACACCTTTTGCACTTCTGCCTAGCGGTCTTAAATCTTGAATAGGGAATCTTATCGCCATACCACAGGATGTTCCGATAATAATTTCATCACGTCCCGTTGCAAGTTTTACCCAATTCAAACTATCACCTTCATCTAAACCAATTGCAATAATTCCGTTTCTTCTGATATTTGAGAAGTTGTCTAATTCAATTCTCTTTATGTTACCTTTTTTGGTTAACATAATAAGATTAAGTTCTTTTGAGAAATTAGATACAGGAACAACTGCCGTAATTTTTTCATCCTGTTCGATAGGAAGGACATTTATTATTGGTAAACCTTTAGATTGACGTCCGCCTTCAGGGAAATCGTAAACATTCAAACTGTAAACAGTACCTTTTGATGAGAAGAACAGCACTTTATCATGCATCATAGCAGTAAAGAAATGTTGAATATCGTCATCTTCTTTTGTTTTAATACCTGATTTTCCGCGAGTTGCACGATTTTGACGTTCAAAAGTGTCAAGCGGAATACGTTTCAAATATCCTTGGTGCGTAATAAATACTGCCATAGGCGTATTTGGAGTCAAATCTTCAATTGTTACTTCGCCGCGTTCAGGAACAATTTGAGTTTTTCTGTCATCACCGTATTTTTCTTTGTCTTCCAAAAGTTCGGCTTTAATAATATCCAAAATCTTTTGACGACTAGCCAAAATACTTTCATATTCTTCGATTTTCTTTAACAAATCATCATATTCTGCTTTAACTTTATCTTGTTCCAAACCTGTCAAACGTCTTAATTGCATTTCAAGGATTGCATTCGCTTGGTCTGCATCAAGCCCGAATTTTGACATCAAACCTTCACGAGCGGTATCTGTTGTTTTGGAATTTTTGATTAAATCTATGACTTCATCAATTGAACCCAAGGCAATAATCAACCCTGCCAAGATATGAGCACGAACTTTTGCTTTTTTCAGGAAGAAAATTGTACGACGGGTAACAATTTCGATTCTGTGTTCAACAAATTCCGATAATACTTGATGTAAATTCATCAATCTCGGCTGCTGCCCGCACAAAGCGACCATGTTCACCCCAAATGTCGTTTCAAGCTGAGTATATTTGTATAAATTATTTCGAACTACATCCGGTTTTGCATCGCGTTTTAACTCAATAACAATTCTCATACCGTCACGGTCGGATTCATCACGAATGTCAGAAATACCCTTAATACGTTCTTCCTTAACCAAATCGGCAATTTTCTCAATAAGCATTGCCTTATTAACCTGATAAGGAATTTCTGTTATAACAATTGCAGTTCTGGCTTGACGTCCTGCACCGCCTGCAATTTCTTCAAATCCGGAAACAGCAGACATCGTAATCGAGCCTCTGCCTGTTTCATAAGCCTGCTTAATATCGTTTGTACCTACGATTGTAGCCGCCGTAGGGAAATCCGGACCTTTAATATATTCCATCAATTCAGGAATCGTAATATTAGGATTATCAATCAATGCGATAGTACCGTCAACCACTTCACACAAATTGTGAGGCGGAATGTTTGTTGCCATACCGACAGCAATACCGGAAACACCGTTTAATAATAACATCGGTAATCTTACAGGCAACACGGAAGGCTCTTGCAAGGAACCGTCAAAGTTTGGAACGAATTCAACGGTTTCGCAATCAATATCAGCCAACATTGATTGAGTAATTTTGTGCATACGAGCTTCTGTATAACGCATAGCAGCAGCCCCGTCACCATCGACAGACCCAAAGTTTCCGTGTCCGTCAACCATAAGATATCTTGTAGAAAAATCTTGAGCCATACGAACCAAGGCTTCATAAACAGAGCTATCGCCATGCGGATGGTACTTACCCAAAACTTCCCCGACAATACGTGCACATTTTCTAAACGGTTTATCAGGATACATTCCCAACTCGTTCATTGAATATAATATACGCCTGTGAACAGGTTTCAACCCGTCACGAACATCAGGTAACGCACGGCCTACGATAACACTCATCGCATAATCGATATATGAACGCTTCATTTCTTCTCTTATATTGACAGGAACTATTTTACCGTCCCCGAACATGTTTTGTTGAGTAGTCAATATTTTATCCTCCAAGTCTAACCTAATATGTTAATATTATAGCATAAATAAAGAATTTCGGGCATATATCTTTACAAATAGTAAAGATATGCCCGTGCAAAATTTACAAATATTGAATTAAGTCTTTAAATTTAAAAAAACATGTGCTATAATACATATATATGATGTAATTGATAAAAAAGTAAACTAGAATAAAAGATAATATAAAATTTCACATTCCCCATATCCTAACCGGTGGGCAACTATTTGCGAGGAAGATTATGACCAAAGATATTACCTGTAACAAGAGTGAAAAGATATTCACAAAAGCTTTATCTGTCGCAGCATTAGCAGGGTTAAGCTTTTTGGGAGCTCAAGCAAACGCAGCTGATTACGAACCGACATTGGGTGAAGATAGCGGCTATACCTTGACACCTGTTGATAGTGAAACCGCAGGGACAAATGTCATAAACATTCCGCAATATAACGAAACAGCCCAAACGGTTGAAGATAAATTCTACCAGCTTGATTTGACAAAAACCCAATACGGCGACCCTGACGGGGATACAAATAAAACCATTACAACAAAAGCCCCGAACGATTATGAGTTGAACGTAAAAGTTAATACAAATTACGGTGACCAAACAAACACAGCGACTGCGACTCAAAGTGTAAACGCGCTTGGCGGTTACAATTTAAACTACAAATACAAAAATATTTATGGCGACCCAAATGGCGATACCACGGCAAACTACCACATTGATGCGCTTGGCGGCATGGATTATGTGGTTAAATTTAATACAACCTACGGAGAAGGTGACACCACATGGACTTCAAGCCCTGTCACGATTTTAGGAAACGAATACGCAATTAATGCTATATATGATTCAAACAGAGTGCTTTCAAGAATCGACAACACGACAACCAGAGATGCTATTGACGGTGTTTTTGTCGGCGGTTCAGGACAGAACAAAGGCGGGGGGATTTATAACACTGGTACAATCACTACCCTCACAGGAGATTTTATTAACAACACGGCAAATTATGATGGCGGGGGGATTTATAACACTGGTACAATCACCACCATCACAGGTGATTTTATTAACAACTCGGCCACAAACAGCTACGGCGGGGGGATTTGGAATGGTGGCACAATCGACAGTATCACCGGCGATTTTATAAACAACTCTGCTAGTCAATACGGCGGGGGGATTTATAACACTGGCACAATAACCTCCATCACAGGTAATTTTATTAACAACTCGGGCACAAACAGCTGCGGTGGGGGGATTCGTAACCAAAATGGCACAATCGGCACCCTCACAGGTGATTTTATAAACAACTCGGCTAGTTTCTCTGGCGGGGGGATTTATAAC
>OMVC01000135.1 GCA_900314375.1 uncultured bacterium | reverse complement strand
GAAGACGTAAAACCTATTATAAACATCTTATCAGCTTTGTTGACTCCAACAATTGCTATATTTTCGACCATTTTTATATGTCAACAAAAAAATATACAACGAAAACAACATCTCATTGAAATTTTTAAATTAAGAATTGAGCATATCAAATTTTTCTTTAATTCTTGGGGGAATTTTAATACATATATAAATTACATACCAAACTATAAAGCACAGATAATTGCACAAAATAATAATCAAGAATATATTATATCTTCAATGGAACAAGTTTTTGCCGAATTATATAAACATAATTTATCTACAAAAATGCTGTTTAATGATGAGTTATATGACATGGAATCAGATTTTATAAATTCATTACGTAATAATATTCCCTGCAGAGGGCAAGATTGGACAATATACAATATACAAGAATCTTATGAAGTTTGTCGCAATAAATTTAATGAATTATACGAAAAATATGTAGAACTACTAAATAAAAATAACATTATTGATAAAAAATAAATTTATTTTTCAAAATCATCTTCAAACCCTCTTATATTGTCAAGTTCAATGTTGTATCTTTTGCCGGTTTTATCAACACAAGTTGCAAAATCTACTGTTTTATCAGCAAATTTGTTTTCCCATAAACAAATCAATAATCCGATTTCTTGTGTTTTTAAGTTTAAAATCTTTGTCCCATATAGTTTGTAATCTTTTTCAATCATAGTTTAACCTTTCGTTATTTTAATATCTGCGTATATCTCGTCCGGCTTGTCGGGGTCAATCAAAAAATTTTTATCAAATACATATCTTTCACCATTCGGTGCGACGCAGCCGACAATATTGTTTTCGCCAAAACAAAGAACCGTAAATTCTTCGCTATCTTTTTCAATCCAGCCTTTTAGCTTTTTTAATCTGTATTTTTTGCCAATTTCAATCATAGTATGCTCCTTTCAAGCTATACTATTCATCGCTCTTTCAGTGGGAAACATCAACTCAATGTGTCTAAAACGTATCATTCCAATACAAAAAGTCATGAATGCCCGATTTTAGATGTGCTATAATATTCAAATGCAACAACATATAAGGAGTACAGCATGTTTAACGAATTAATAAAAGATATTTTAAAAGAAGCTTTTTTCAAAAATTTAGATATTACTACAGATATTGAGTTTCAGAAACGTTTAAATTTTATAAAAAACAGCGCTCAAATTTCAGAAGAAGATAAAAAGGCATTAATTGACAGGCTAAATGCAAGTTATCTAAATTGCAAAGGCAATATACATAATATAAAAATGCTATCGGATGCATCAAAATTCATTCATCAATATAATCCGGTTAATAATAACCGATTTATTACTCAGCAGGAACTGCAGGAAATGTTTGCTCGTAATGCAAGATATTAAAACATTTTTGAACACCGATTAAATACCTTTTAAACGGCATTTAAATCTTCAACTTCTTTTTCGTGGTCTATGAAGAATGCATTTAAAACGTCAGCATCATTTCGCAGATGCTTTATTATCGGCGCAAGATTATAACATTCTTCAATCTCTGGCTGATTTGCGACAAAATAATCAATAACAACTGCTGTGTTATAAATATTCTCCGACCATTTGCTTAACTGCTTAAACTCCTTTGAAGTAATATTCAATCCGACTTTTCCCATACGACCTCCTTTAACTTGTCGTATCTATCACTCTGAAGTTGTAAAAAGTCAAGTAAATTGTTATATGCCAGGTGGTTTGGGTGGAACAAATCCTTCTTTATATAATTCAAACATTCGAGCATTATATTCTTTATTTATACGTTGTGATACTTCCGGAGTTTCTATTATATGTGCATACGTTGGATTCAGAAAATATTTTTCGTATTGTTGCTTATACTTATTCGTGAGTCTAGTTGAATCTACAATAATTTCAATACGATATCCGGCCATTTGAATAACATATTTTTTATAAGTTTTTGTTTTTCCTTTTGCAATAAGGACTTCTTGATTTATATCTTCTGTAAAACAGTTTTTGTATATTAAAATCTTGAATAATTCGTCGTACTCCCTTTTACCTTTTAATATTTCAAAAGCTTTTTTCTCATAGCCACCGAGATTTATATTCGACCATTCTTCTAATTTTGAAATAGAAGCTCTCCATAAAATTGAAATAAAAAATTTTCGGAGCTTGCCATAATCAAATTCAGTATTATCAAGCTGATAGATTTTATATTGCGGATGTAGTTGCATATACTTATACTTGCTAAAATCTCCAAGTAAAATTCTATAACCTTCTTTATCAAATTCACCTAAAATATGGTTATCGCAGTCTCCACATAAGATATTTGAGTCATATCCACCCTGTTGTTGAATTATATATTCTCCGGTTTTTGAATTTATACATAAGCATTTATCTTTTTTTATTCCTAAATAAAATTTTTTAGGAATAATGTGTGCTTTAATCAGTTTCTTTTCTTGCTCGCAGAACTGGCAAATATTTTTAATAGTTTTGGCTGTCATTCCTATATAGTAATACCAAATACCGCTATTTAACAAGTATAACAACAATTATGTAACAATGTCCGTATTTGACACATGTGTATATTATAATTTTTTGAAATAAGTGAAAGTTGCTAAAATGCAATATAATCAATGAAAAACATACAACTTCAAAAGTAAAATATTAACTTTTGTAACAAAATAAGTTATAAATTGTATTCTAACTCTTGAAATTTGTTTTATAATGATGTATATTAAAATTATAAGATATATTACAAAAGTTGGAAAGGGCAAAACAATTATGAGAACAATTGGAGCAGACAACAGAACAAAAGAACTTAGAATCAAAGAAAA
The DNA here is from genome assembly GCA_900314375.1 of uncultured bacterium. Taxonomy (GTDB): domain Bacteria; phylum Cyanobacteriota; class Vampirovibrionia; order Gastranaerophilales; family Gastranaerophilaceae; genus Zag111. The sequence goes on along the minus strand of OMVC01000135.1, from coordinate 1,377 downwards.
CTTTAAAATTTCCGGTTTAACGGAAGAACAGTACATTAATGCATGTAAACAATATTTGTATGCAAAAAAGAATGATCACAATTTTGAAAAATTATCATCTTCAAGCCAAGAAACATACTTGGTAGAAAACAACGTTTTAGGTTACAGATTTTTAGGCGATAGAGGTTTGGTTGAGATTTTGAAAAATTTTAATGAACTAACGTTAACAGAAATTTATTCAATAATAGTTTCATTATCTCCAAGATCAAATTCTGTTTGTAATGTTAATATTAATTTTTCAACATTACTGAATGATAAAGACAATATTTTAATTGTAAACGCAGAAACGTTTTTGAACCAGATTCCTTCAATGTGTTCATTAAATAAAAAAATTACAATGTGGACGATTGATACATTTATTCAAGAACTTTTAGCTTTTGATTGTGAAAATAATAAAAACGTAAGCATTAAGGCAGTTGATATATACAATAATCAATTTGAAGAACAAGAAAAATTCAAGAACATACTATGTATTCCACCATTTGGGTTGAAACGTCGTTTTGAAAGAGGCAAATATTATGGCAATGATTCCTCTACGATTGCTGCAGAATTATTATTTAAAAATAATTTGGCAGATGACGGAACTTTATCAATAATCATGCCAAGCAAAGTTAATTTTTCTCAAACAGAAGCTCATTTTAGGCAGGCATACGAGAAAAATCTTATTGAGGTAATCGATTTACCTTCGGGGACATTTAGTAATACAAACGTAAAAACGTATTTGTATAAGTTCAGCAAAGAATATTCTGATAACTTATTTATATCACATTCGATTGATACATTAGGTGAAAAATACAATTTAACTGAAGTTACAAATGTTGATTCAACCTGGGATTTTGAAAAACCATTCAAGGATGAAGATGAAGATATCGTAAATGTCTTAAATAAAGACCATAAAAAATTATCAGAAATATCAACTATATTAAGGGGAAAGCCTCTATCAAAATATGCACAAGAAACAAGCAAAAATGAAGATTTCATTTACCTTGATATGCGCGCAATAAAAGAGGATGGTATAGATTTTTCAGAAGCTAAAAAATATAGACTCGATAAAGATTTATCTTCTGAATATTTGCAAGACGGAGATTTGTTAATCCCAAATAAAGGCAATACTTCAAAAGTCGTTTTATATAAAAATAGTGACAAAAATTGTATTGCATCGGCAAATTTGCTTGTAATCCGCCCTGATAATAAGCAAATAAGTTCTGAATATCTTTTGACATATTTACGCAGCGCAGTAGGTCAAAAATTAATTAAAGGACTACTAAGAGGAACTGCAATGCCATTTATAAACCATGAAGATTTAAAAGGTATTGCCGTAATTGTTCCGACTTTAAC
>OMVC01000134.1 GCA_900314375.1 uncultured bacterium | reverse complement strand
AAAAAAGACCTGAACTTTTGTTCAAGTCTTTTTTTGATACTTTCTATTAACCATTTTACCTTGTGAGAAAAAACTTTATCCGTTGAGCTTATTATTATGCCAATAATTTTTCCAAGAAAACTGCATTGGCATCAGATTTCTTCATTCTTTTTATATAACGAAGAACAGAATCACGAATTTTCTTTTCTTTAAATGATAAATCTTCGTCAAGAATTTCAACGTATTTTAATACGGTTGTCATTTGATATTCTTTTTCCATTTTCCCATTCCCCTATATAATGCTTTTTTGTATTGCTATCCAAGCAGAGTGTCTAAAATCTTTGCATTAGCTGCTGAAGTTTTAGAATTTCTTAATTGGTTGCGATACATATATGTTCTTAATGCTTCTCTGATGAGTTCAGAGCGTGTACGATTTTCTGTTGAAGCTACCGAATCAATTTCATCTAAAAATTTTTCCGGCATTGAAATTAATACTCTTGCCATATTTTTCTCCTTTATTTTTCCCTATTGTATTTTCCCCGACATCTATATAAAGTTATTTATTTTTAAAAAATTGCTAAAATTTATTGAATAATTATATATTCTGTAACATATCGTTACATAATGCACAGTGCAAACAAAGTGAAAAATGGAGAAAGAATGTGAATTTTAAAGCATTTTGGGTTAGCCACCGTGCTGGCTTTTTAGGGTATTAGTGTAATCTTTTACGGTGAGAAAATTGAACATAACCTTTTGATTTATCTTAAATTCTTCTCTATAATTTTTCATAAGGTCTTTAACCTTATGACAGGTAGGTTGAAATGTTTGCAGATTATTAGTACCCATCATTTGGTTGTATTCTTCTTCAGTTATTAATTTTTTATATTCCATAAATGTTCTCTATTTTCTCACCCATATTATAACGGTTATTTTAATGGAAACTTTAAAGTTTTTCTTATTAGATTAACATAAATTTACAAATTTTCAATAATGATTTTTGCAATCGTTTGGGGTAGAATTATAATATGGATTTAGACAAAAAGAAGGAAATATAAATGTTAAGAACAGGTATTGTCGGCTTGCCGAATGTGGGGAAATCAACGTTATTCAATGCTTTAACAAGTACAAGAAACGCGCAGAGTGCGAATTATCCGTTTTGTACGATTGAGCCAAATATTGGAGTTGTAGAAGTTCCTGATGAACGTTTACCTATTCTTGCAAAATTATGTAAAACAGAAAACATCATCCCGACAGCTATTGAGTTTGTTGATATTGCAGGCTTGGTAAAGGGTGCGAGCAAAGGCGAAGGCTTGGGTAACCAATTTTTACAAAATATAAGAGAGGTCGATGCAATCATTCAAGTTGTAAGATGTTTTGATGACCCTAATACAATTCATGTTGAAGGAAAGGTTGACCCGATCAGTGATATAGAAACGATAAATACCGAATTAGCATTGGCGGATTTGGCATCAGTTGAACGTCGTCAGGCAAGAATTTCAAAATCCGCAAAAGGAGGAGATAAAGCAGCAGTTTTAGAAAATAATGTTTTAACAAAATTGACCGAATTGCTGCAAGACTGCACATTTATCAACATTAACGAACATTTTGAAGAAGATGAAATTCCTGTTGTGAAGGCTCTTAATTTGATGTCGGTTAAACCTGTAATATATTGTTCCAATGTTTCCGAATACGATTTAAAAGACGGAAACGACTATACACGAAAAGTCGGGGAATACGCAAAAGAACATGGCGCTGAAATGGTTATTATTTCTGCGAAAATAGAAGAAGAATTGGCAGAGTTGGGTGCTGATGAAGCAAAAGAGTATTTGAATGATTTGGGTATAGAAGATAGCGGCATTAATCGTATGATTAAATCAGTTTATTCGTTACTGAAATTAAGAACATTCATAACCGCAGGAGAAAAAGAAGTTCGAGCTTGGACGATAACTGCCGGTACAAAGGCTCCGCAAGCAGCAGGTGTTATACATACAGATTTTGAAAAAGGATTTATCCGAGCAGAAATTACCCCTTGCAAAGATTTTATTGAACTCGGTTCATACAATGCTTGCAAGGAAAAAGGGGTTACCCGTCTTGAAGGCAAAGATTATGTAATGCAAGATGGTGATTTGGCACATTTTAGATTTGCGCTGTAATTTTGCAAATATTCAGGAGTAAATTATGGAATTAGGGAAAGATGAAGATGTCTTTTGGTCAACCGGCTTTTGGAAAGATTTCGTTTCGGATTGGAGATGGCTTGGGTGTTTGGCATTTATTATAACGCTGCTGCCTTTTGAAAACGCTATGCTTGCGCGTATTATAGGGGTTTTTGCACCTATATTTTTGTATACATTGAACAATAAAAATATTATGCGCTTTGGCTGGTTTATCAAATTCGCAGGTCTTTATGTCGCATTATATTTCTGCAAGATGCTTTTTATTTTTTTCGGCGCTTTGGTTAAGCAGACCATGTTGATACCGATTTTGATATTTATAAAGCTTTTAATTTTTGTAATTATTGAATTTATTTTTGTACTTTTATTCGGTTATATCGTGAATTTGGTATTTGTTGGTATTATTAAGCTTTTATCAACAAATAAATACACCCAAAAAATTGTTGATTTTTTTGAAAATATTTTTATAAAATCGCCTGAAATTATGGTGTGCATAATTGTTTTAGCAGTTATTACAACAAATATCGTAACATATTTTATTTATGAAAAAGGACGTTTTGATACTATAAAAACACCGATAACAGTATCTGACAATTTGCCTGTTTCCGAATATGAAAAGGGAAAATTACTTGTCATATATCCTGCTTTGTCCCAATATTATACGATTGATACGATTACAAAAAACATTAAAAACGGGATGCTTGCATTTGAGAAAGCGGAGTATACTTATCTTGCAAAGCTTAACGATAAAGAAATGTTTATTCTGACTCCGAAAAAAACTGATGAAAAATCTAACAAAAGTGTCAATATAAAAATACTTAATTTGAACAATTTTTCGCTTGAAAACATTGGGGATTATGAATTAGATATTAATTTTGCAATGAGTTTATATCCTTTAGATGATGATAGAATGCTTATCTTAGGCGGCGCAGGACATAGCAAACAAGCTTATATATATAAAAATCGTGCGATTACGAAAATATCGGATTTGCCTGACGGGTATACAGAACCCAAGATAATAAAATTGAATGACAATGAATTCGCGATTGTCGGAAATATTGAACAAAATCATGCAAGGGAACTTGTTTTAGGCATTGATATATTTGATAAAAATAGTAAAACATTTACTAAAAAATTAAGATACGTAATTGATGGTAGAAATAAAAATTTATATTCGCGTTCTTCAACACCTGATAATGTGTTTCTAAATGATAACAGGGAATTGATAATTGTTGAACGCGTATATCTTATGGGAAGACCAAGCGTTGTAGTTATTGATACGAATGATTTTAAAGTGATTTCTAATGAGAATATTCCAAATGGGTCAAAAGTGTCGTATGATTCGATAATGCAGGTTGCTGATAACAAATTGCTGCTTGTTGTCGGATATAAAAACAAACAATACAGTAAACGCGCTTATATTTATGATGTAAAAACAAAAAAATTATCTCCCGTAAATTCAAAAAGAAAAACAATTCGTGCAAATGGAAAAGCCATAAAATTATCTGACGGTAGAATTATAATCTATGGCGGTACAAACGGCGAGTGGGCAAATCACAAGATAGATATGTTTATTCCGCAGAATTAGCTTGGCTCCCTGCCTTCTGTACTTCTGTTTTGATATAACCCTCTCCTGTCCTTTGGACACCCTCCCCCAAGGGAGTGGAAATAAAAAAACGAAACAATTTTCCATTTTCAACTTTCAATTTTTCATTCCATAAAACCATCTCTCGAAAAATCAGGTTTTCGTTTTTTACTCAAACCGATTTTTCTCCCTCCCCCAAGGGAGTGGAAATAAAACGAAACAGACTACGCCTCTAATCCTCTACGCCTCCAATAAATATCAAGCTCTAGGATGTGCTTCTTGGTAAACTTCTTTCATGTGCTGCATAGAAACGTGGGTGTATATTTGAGTGTTGGATATACTTGCGTGTCCTAAAAGTTCTTGTACGACCCTTAAATCCGCTCCGTTTTCAATTAAATGCGTTGCAAAACTGTGGCGAAACATGTGCGGCGTAACCTTTTTAGGAAGTTCGATTTTTTCAACAATGTCGTTTATGACATTTCTTATCATTCTTGTTTGCAGTCTGTATCCTGTTTTGTTAATAAAAACGGGTGTATCATCTGAAATTGGCGGAAGTGTGTAGCCTTTTGCTATTAGCGGACGGGCAAATTCTATATATTTTTCAATATAATTTTTTGCGCGGTCAGTAATAAGTATTATTCTCTCTTTTGCGCCTTTACCGAAAACAGTGATTTCATTATTCTCAAGGTTAAGATTTTCAAAATTCAATCCGCTTAATTCCGAGATACGCATACCGCTAGCCCAGAGCAGTTCAAGTATTGCGCGGTTTCGATATCCTGCGGGAGTACTTATGTTTATATTATTGAGTATATCCTCGACCTCCTCCTTTGAGAGGAATTTTGGCAACGACTTCGGTCGTTTGGGGGAAATTATATTTTCTGCAGGATTTGATTCAATTTTTTTCTCGCGAAATAAAAATTTGTAGAAAGTCCTTATGCTTGCTATCTTTCTGGCAAGTGTTGTTTTCTTGTAGTTGTATTTTTGCATGAAGTGTAAATAATCTCGAATTTTTGCAAAATCGACTTGCGTGCAGTCGGTTTCATCAAGCCATATAATGTAGTCTAAAACGTCTGAACAATAGGCTTTTGCCGTATGTTGAGAAAAGTTTTTTTCGACCAAAATATAGCCTTTAAATTCGTCTAAATTTATTTTAGAATTTTTATTTAATCCCATATTTATACTCTATTGCTTTTTTGTTACAACTATTATACAATACTTTTATAAGATTTAGAATATATTAAGCTAGAAGGTTAGGAGAAAACAATGAATTGTAAAAAATTATTAGTAACTTCAATGATTTTGACATCTTGTGTTCTTTTTGCGCCTCAATCGTTTGCAGCTCAACCTATTAAAGCTCAAATCTCAAAAAACTATGTTGACATAAGCAGAATGATTGAATACACCAATTATGAAGATGCTGATGCCAGATTGAAAGAGATTTTAACAAAAAATCCTAATGATTTGGAAGCAAAAGCGCTTCAGTTGATGTCATTTGCTAAACAATGGAAGTTAGCACCGGCTCAATCTGAACTAAACTTATTATTGAAGAAGTACCCGAACAATCCTCAATTGCACTATGCACAAGGTCTTGTTTATTTGATGCGTGAAACATCTTCTGACGTTGAGTACATCAAAAATATTACAAACCTTTCAAACGCTGCGATTCAAGAATTTGTTAAAGCGGTTGATTTAGACAGCACATATTACCAAGCATACAATGCAATGGGTGTTGCGACATTAAAATTGGGTAACAAAAAGGATGCTCAAGATTTATTCAAAACAGCAATAAAAATTAATCCGGAATTTGCTCCGGCTTATGATAATTTAGGTAACGTAGCAATGATTGACGGTGATTTAGACCAAGCAGAAAAATATTATCTTCAATCAATCAAATGCAACTCACATAACGCAACTTCAATGTATCATATGGGTCAAGTTGAAGCAAGACGCGGTGATTATACAAAAGCATTAACTTGGTTAAACCACTCACTGCATATCAACCCTCAATCATCTCCGGGATGGAACTTGCAGGGTGAATTATACTTGAAGCAAGGTAACCAAGCTGCTGCTATCAATTCTTTCAAGAAATCAAAATATGTAAAACCTGAAAACTTCAGACCTTACGTTAACCTTGCGGGTGTTTACGAACGTCGTGCAGACCACGAATTTGCAATGGAAGAATTAAAAACAGCTATTATCTTGAATCCTAACTTTAAAGAAGGTATCTTAAGAGTAGCTAATATGTCATTAGAAACTAAAAAATACCAACAAGCTCTTGAATTCTACTCAAGATTGTTAGGGGACGGTACATATAATAATGATGCAATTATCGGTTTAGCCAATACATATTATGAAATGGCTAAAGATACTGCAGATAGCCGTGATTATACAACAAACAAAGACGTATATTTAGCTTATGACTATGTAAATGAAGCAGTTCAAAGAACACCTAATGATTTGAAACTTCATTTGGCAAAAATCAAATTGGCTAAATTGATTCATCAACCTGAATTGACTGAAGATAATTTGAACTACATTGTTCAATCTGCTTCAAACAGCTTGATGGATACAGTAATTAAAGGTGAAGCTTATTTATCTTTAGGTCGTGAAGCTGATGCGGTTTATACATTCGAAAACGCAATCAACTTTGCAAACAGTATTGATGATGAGTTATACTTATCAGAAATTCTTGTACAACATAAACAATTCAGAACAGCAAGAAAAGCTCTTCAAAAAGTCTTGATGGCTGATCCTGATAACAGGATTGCATTCAACGGCTTACATTATATCGATTTGTGCGAAATGAAGTCTAACGAATTCTTTGAAATTGCTTTAAGACAATACAAAGAAGGCAATTACGCATCAACAATCGAATATTGTAACAGAGCAATCGACTTCTATCACAATGCTCCGTCAATTGCTAAATTGAAAGCTCAAGCTTACGAAGCTGAAAGAAACTACGAAGGCGCTGTTAAATATTATAAACAATATTTATCACTTGCTCCAAACGCATCTGATAAGGCAGCTGTTGAACAAAGAATTCAAGTATTCTCTCAACAAATGTAGCTTAATAATATATTCAAAAAAGAAAAAGTTTGCGATATTATATTATTGCAAACTTTTTTCTTGCGTATAGAATGAGAATAATATAGAATAAAACATCATGAAAAAATTTGATATCAGAAAAACTTTTGAAACTTTTTTAAAAGAACCTTTAAGTATACTAAAAGAAGGTTTATTTCAGATTGTCAATATAGAGGGTAATATTTTTAGCCAAGAGCCTTCATTTCATGTAGATTTTGTAAACCGTAAAACTCAATTGACGCTTGTGAATAATGCAAAGATGTATAATTTGCTTCAAATGGTAATGCGTAAGCGCAAAATGCTTGAACAAAAAGAAAAGGTAAGTAAATAATGCAAGCAAAATTTGTTATAAGTGCAGAAAAACTTTCTCAATGTCCGGCATCAAATCTTCCTGAGATACCGCTGCTGGGTCGTTCAAATGTCGGTAAATCATCGTTTATAAACGGAATTGCCAATCAAAAAAAACTTGCAAAAACCTCAAATACTCCGGGGAAAACACGTTTGATAAACTATTTTAATTTTAGTGATAAATTTATGATAGCTGATTTACCGGGGTATGGGTATGCCAAAATTTCGGCACAAACTCAAAATCAGTGGCAGAAAAATTTGGAAGAATATTTATTAAACCGCGAGCAGATTAAATGTCTGGTTCAATTTATTGATTCACGCCACGAAATTCAAAAAAATGATTATCAAATGCGCGAATGGGTAATTGCGCACAATTTGCCGATAATAACCGTTGTAACAAAAGTCGATAAAATATCTTCTCATAACAAAGTAATTCAAGCAGTAAGCTATGTGAAACGTGAATTTGGCGGTGAGGTTTTTCCGTTTAGTGCTGAAACTTCCCGTTATAATGACCCGATATTAAAGTTTTTTAGCGAGCTATAAAATTTGAGAAAATAGATTGTTTATTGTAAAATTTGGTTATGAATTTAGATAGCCGTATAGATAGCATATTATCTCCCATTGCAAATAAAATTTCAGGGATAATCTTTTCGCATGTAACAATTCATGGTGTACGTATTGAATTTTTGATAGCGTTATTGATTATTGCTGCATTATATTTTACTTTTCGAACAAGATTTATCGGTTTGTGGGGGTTTCGGCACGCTATTGATTTATTAACTCAAAAATATAAACATGAAGATTTAATAAAACGAAAAAGAAAAGGAGAAGTTTCGTCTTTTCAAGCCCTAACGGCGACGATTTCCGCATCTGCAGGCATGGGGAATATTGTCGGCTCTGCGTTAGCGGTTTCTATCGGCGGTCCGGGGGTTATTTTTTGGATGATAACAGCGGGAATTTTTTCGATGGCGTTAAAATTTTCGGAAGTTTTATTGGGAATAAAATTCAGACAAATAAATAAAGACGGTTCGTCTTCAGGCGGTCCGATGTATTATATAGTTAACGGGTTAAGGGCTCAATGGATAAAGCCTTATGCTCCGTATCTTGCAAATATTTATGCTTTATGTTGTATTTTTGCAATGATAGGCGGATGGAATTTATTCCAAATAAATGCAATAACAACTCAAATTGTTAATGTAACGGGGTTATTTTCGGGTTGCAGATGGTTATTTGGTTTTATTGTTGCTGTGATAACTTATGTAACTGTTATCGGCGGAATAAAATCAATCGGAAAATTTACATCAAAAGTTACACCTGTGATGTGCAGTTTGTATGTATTATCTGCGTTTATAATTTGTTTAATAAATATTCAAAATGTTCCAAATACGATTTGTTTAATTATAAAAGAGGCATTCAAGCCTCAAGCCATTGTTGGCGGAGGGCTTTTCGGGTGTATGTTATGGGGGTTTCGGCGTGCAATGTTTGCTAATGAAGCAGGTTTAGGGACAGCTCCGATTGCGTTTTCTGCAGTAAAAACAAGCAAGCCTGTTGCACAAGCTTTTATTGCAATGCTCCAACCGTTTGTTGATACTGTTATTGTAGGTTCGGCAACAGCATTTATAATTGTTGTGACGGGTGCGTATAGAGATTTTACCGGTGCGGCAGGAATTGAGTTGACTTCGCACGCATTTGAAAGTGTTTGGCAGTATTTTCCGATACTTTTAACCGTAATGGCAGGATTTTTTGTCCTTTCGACGATGCTTTGCGGGTCATATTACGGGGTAAAAAGCTGGACGTTTTTATTTGGCGAATCAAAATTAAAGACAAGAACATTTCAGATTATATACTGTATTTTTATAATCATTGGTTCTGCAATGAATTTAAAAAGTGTTGTTAATTTATCTGACGGATTTACTTTATTTTTAGCCGTACCGAATTTGATTGCAGTATTTTTATTATCTGATATAATAATAAAGGAAGTTAAAAGATATTGCCGAAAATATAAGGTAGGATATTTTAAAAATTCCGAACAATAATAACAAGGGAGAGATTAATGATAAAAAAAGGATGTTTGGATATTCTGCATGATAAATGCGAGAATTGTAACGATTGTATTTTAAGCAGTTCAAGAAAAAATATAGTATTTTCTGACGGAAATCCGGAAACTGCAAAAGTAATGTTTATCACAGAAGTTCCTAATGAATTGGAAGACGAAGCAGGAAAACCGTTTGTGGGAAAAGTCGGAAAATTATTTGATAAATTTATCGAAGAAGCCGGAATATCAAGAGAGAATGACATTTATATCGTAAATACGGTAAAATGCCGTCCTCCTGAAAACAGAGTACCGACTCAAGTTGAAAAATCATTATGCGACAGATATCTTTTGGCTCAAATTGAAATTTTCAATCCTAAAGCAATTGTATTTTGCGGTTCAACCGTAATGAAACATTTTACCGGTGATAAGAAAATTCAAATGTCTAAAATTCGCGGTAAATGGTTTGATATAGAAATTAATGGAAGAACTTTTAAAGCTATGACAATATTCCATCCGTCGTATTTGATGAGAAATTCTTCTATGGAAGAAGGTTCTCCTAGAAGATTGATGCAAGAAGATTTAGCAGAAATAAAGTCAAGCGTGATTGACAGTTCTTCATCAAATCCGTTCAAAAAAGATTTGGCTTTAGTATAAATTAAAAATAATCAATGTAATAAAAAAGCAGTTCAGATGTGAACTGCTTTTTTTATTTTGTTTCAATATATTCCGTATTTGGAATGTATTTTTGTTTTTCTTCCGTATTTATGTTCAATTTATTAACAATTTCAGCACGTTTTTTGCGGAAAAGCATATCTACAAAAGCTTCCAATCTTGTTACAAATCCTGCTTCACCCGTTTGTTCATCAATTGTTAAATTTAACATAGGTTTTGAATATTGTTTAGCTTTTCTTGTAATTCTTTCAAGCATCAATGAATCAGGCCCGCAGCCAAACGCTGTTATTGATATAATACCGTCTATTTTATTATCTTTCAGATAATGTCCTGCACAGCCTGTCATTTCATCTTCATTTGCCCAATACTTATCGTTGCCTAAACTTGAAATCCCTTCTTGTAATTGTTCAGCTGATAATTGTATAGCAGTGCAAACTTTTACATCCATTTTTTCAAGCTTGTCGGTTATTTTCATGCAAACACGTTCGTCATATATGTTGTAGCCATGTCCGATAAGCCCTATTGTAATCGGGTGTTCTTTGGCATCTGCCGAAATAACAACTTTTCCCTGCAGAGCATAGCTTAATGCTTTTGAATACGGCATACCCGATTTAGACATTATATGAAAATTGTTATAACATCTCCATCCCGACTTTGAAGCTTTTTTAATAAGTTTTTTATCTGTTATTCCAAACGGTTT